>JARRJV010000046.1:15781-17128 GCA_037388825.1 Acidiferrobacteraceae bacterium
TCAGGCTCACCTGCGCGTTCTTTTTCTTCAGCACGCCGGCAAAGTCGATATCGACCGCCTTCAGCAGATGGATCAACGCCCATGTTGATCCACGGGCTTCGTAAAAGACGTCATCGATCTTGGTCCACGGCGTCTTGACCAGGATGGTCTGGGGTTCCGTGCTGGATTGTTGGGCCGCGGTATCGCCGGCGAGATTGGTGTTCACCCGCGCGGTCCCGACGCTGGCACTAAGCCGCAGCGCCAGGCTGCCCAGGCGCTTGTTGACCACTGCCAGCCAGTCCTGCAGGTTGTCGGCGCGGGCATAGAACTGGGCTCCATCTTTTCCGCTGGTACCCAAGCGATAGAAATAGTGGCGCAGGTTCTTGATACCCTTGCGATATTCGTACTCGCTGGGCGGGAACAGCCACGAGTCATTGGCAAAGTTGAAATGCGGTTCCGCTTCCGCGAGGTCCGGATCTTCAGTGACTGCGATTGCGAGCGGCTCATGTCATTTCGCAGGGCCTTCGCGAAATCACGCACCTGTACCAGCGCACCAAATTCCCAGTTGGGCATATTGTCGAGGAACACCGTAGGAGGTGCCACGTCATTGCTCAGATAGCCGCCTGGTTTGTTCAACAGGGTTTCGGCGACGGTGATGAGTGTGGCGGTGGAATACTGGCCCGTAACCGGCGTAGCGTTCTTGTCTTTCAGCAGGGCGATCGTAGCCTGCCGTACGTCGAACATGGCCGGTTCCCGGCTCCAGTACCAGGATAGCACCATCATCACCAGAACCATGGTGACCGCGAGTGTGGTTACGGCCCAGGACAGACCTCGTTCGCGCAGGTTCCGTGGATGGTATAGTCGGAGCAGATTGCCAAGGGCTCGCGTAAGGCGGTACCAGGTCTTGTCGAGAATCTTGTCGAAGAATGGGTGCATCAGACTCTTGCGGGGTGTCCGTCATCGCTCCGTTTGTGCGCTTATCATACCCGTTGTCTCTGCCCCTGCCCACGGGCCCATACCCCGGCTCTTGTACGCATGCCACCGGAGGGAGCCGTGATTCGCGAGTTGCACATCCATACCGCCGGGCAGGGCCTGCAAGAGATTACGCAGGAGGTGCAGGCAATCGTGCGCGAGGGCGGCCAAGAGACCGGATTGTGCACGGTATTTGTTCGCCACACCTCGGCCAGTCTCACCATCCAGGAAAACGCCGATCCCACTGCGCGACAGGACCTGGAGCAATGGTTGAATCGTCTGGTTCCGGAAAACGATCCGCTATACCGTCATACACTGGAAGGCGCCGATGACATGCCGGCACATATCAAATCGGCCCTCACCCTCACGTCGGTGGCGATTCCGGTTGTCGACGGG
>JARRJV010000047.1 GCA_037388825.1 Acidiferrobacteraceae bacterium
GGCAGGGGGCGCGGCTCCCGCTCGAGCTGTAGCCTGGCCTGCTCAAGATGATTCAGATACAGATGGGAATCCCCAAGCGTATGCACAAAGTCGCCGGGTTTCAGTCCCGTGGCCTGGGCGATCATCATGGTCAGCAGGGCGTAGGAGGCAATGTTGAAGGGGACCCCCAGGAAAATGTCCGCACTGCGCTGGTATAGCTGACAGGACAGGCGCCCATCGGCGACGTAGAACTGGAAGAAGGCGTGGCAGGGCGGCAGTTTCATCCGCTCCAGATCAGCGACATTCCAGGCGCTGACGATGATGCGGCGGGAATCCGGAGTTTCCCGGATCTGTTTGAGGATTTGCGAGATCTGGTCGATATGACGGCCATCCGGCGCGGGCCAGGACCTCCACTGATAGCCGTAGATCGGTCCGAGTTCGCCGTTTTCGTCCGCCCATTCGTCCCAGATACTTACGCCATTGTCCTTCAGATACCGGATATTGGTGTCGCCGCGGAGGAACCAGAGCAGCTCATGGATTATGGAGCGCAGGTGAAGTTTCTTGGTGGTAAGCAGGGGGAAGCCTTTCGACAGATCGTACCGCGCCTGGTGCCCGAATATGCTCAGGGTCCCGGTACCGGTCCGGTCTTCCTTGCGTGCCCCGGTTTCGAGCACGTGACGCATGAGATCAAGGTACTGCTGCATGACGCGTTTTCGCCGACGAGTGGTCGTTGTCAAATATACGAAGCGGCATCGATTGCGATTATCATTGATATGAACGTATGAACAATCGGCTGCGCCGCCCCCCGCGGGGGCCGCCGCTAGTATAGCGTCACGGGCCGATCGGCGCAGCAGGGTTCGGCCCGCCGGTGGAGATTGGATGATATGGAGAAAGGTTTGTACAAGTACCTGTTTATGCGACCGTTTTTGCGGATGCTCGAGCGGCGCAGCTTTTTCGTGCGCCTGACGGGCGTCACACTGCGCATCCTGGCGGCACTGGTCGTGCTCGGCGCCCTGGCAATGTTCTTCCAGGCGGGAAAACTCATCTTCAATCTGCCCGCCAACGGGATCATGGGCGGCATTCTGTTCCAGTTGTTCTACATCCTTGCGATCTATGCCGTTGTCCACACAATGCTGATTCGTGCCGCCGATATCGAGTCGCTGCAAGACGACCGGGTGTTCATGCTTCCCCTGATGGCTATCCTGGTCCGTATGATGGGGGAAATTTACGCGGCCTATGCCGCGTTGACGGCGATCGGCGGCGGGATGTTCGTCTGGTTCACGGGAAAGCCCATCGTCAAGATCCTGAGCCCCATGCCGCTGATTTTCCGGACATCAAAGAAGCCTGACTTCATGGGCGGGATTGAATTGATGCTGAGCGGTGTGCTGGTGGCGATCGTGGCGATTATCGTTTCCTACGCGGTATCCGAACTGCTGGGTTCATTGATCCGTAGCGACAATGTGCGCCCGGTGATGAACGGACCTCGCCAGCTGGGCGATCAGCGAGCGCGCTCGCGCTTCGGCTGATTCGTCGCTAGTTCCCGTACTGCACTCGATCCAGAATCTTGTGGAAGTCCCGCTCCCACTTGCGGAATTGGGGGCGTAGGCGCTTGTCGGGGTAGAAATCTTCCAGTACCCGGGGATTGGCGCCGACGACAATGGAATCATTGCCCTCGGCAAAGATCGCAAGCTTTAGTGGCAGGAAGGGAATCAGGTCCGGATATTTTTTCGACAGGCGATGGACCTCATCCGCCTTGCCGAAGAACACGATCCGGTATTCCGCTGTCTTGTAACCGCTTTTCGTCAACCCCACGTCCACACGTTGCACCCGGATCAGGGTGTAACCTTCATCGGCAATGGATTCCTGCAAGACCGACATCGCTTCCGGAAACGATTGTTTCACCCGGATCATCAACAGGCCGTGCGCCGGGCCGGCGGCCTGGGTCGGGAGGGCAAAGCTCGCAGCAATGACCAGTACGAGCATCAGCAGTGAGCGTTTCAAAATGATGCGTCCTCCATCATGGTGACGTACTTCTTGTACATCCGGTCACACAACTGATCCAGCTCATTGTTATTGAACAGGGCCGATAGTCGTTTGGGATTGACCGCCATCATCACAACCCTTCCTTTCTCCTGCACGACGGTTACCCGGCAAGGAAGGAACAGGCCGACCCGGGGGTCAACCTTCAGCGCATCGTCCAGAAATCCGAATGCGCAGGAATAGACGATGACCTGTTTCTTGTCCTCTTTCCCCGGATCGAGCAGACCCTGTTCGAGGTACTGCACCCGGATCAGCTTCATGTTTGCGTCTGCGAGCGCGTCCTTGAGGGCCTGAACCGTTTGCTCGAGACCGGAGCCGGACTCGCGCACGATCATCGGTGGCTCCTTGCTCGGATCGGGTCGATGCATTGCGTCCGCGGATTTCTGCATGGAGCGCACGAACGCGACCAGATCGTCGATGTCCTCGTCCGATAGGCCGGCCTTGCGGAACGAGATCATTGGCGTTCCCGAACGGCCCAGGACCAGTGTGTGTTTGATCATGGCATCCGTGGCCGCGGCGAGAAAACCGGCATTGTTCAGGGCGGGTGCGAGAATGGGGAGGTTCCGCGGTCGGGAAAACGTGACACCCGTGCCATGGCCACCCTGCCCATGGTCGCCGTGGCACTTGGCGCAGTGGCTGGCAAAGAGCTTTTCGCCATGGGCAACGGAACCGCGTATATGCTTGCGTGGATAGGCTGGGGGATGTTTCCCGGTCCAGGTTCGCATATACGCAATGATGGAATCGATTTGCTTGCCACCCAGCGCGGCGAAAGAGGGCATGACCCGGCCCGGGCGCCCGTGGCGAATCGTGGCACGGAGAAAGGCGTCATCCACGCTGTTGATAAATGCCGGCAGCGCCAGAGGCACACCTACGCCTCCCATGCCGTCACTTCCGTGGCATGCGGAACAATTTCGGGCAAAAAGTTGGGCACCGGTTTGATCGCCGGCTCCCAGGGCGGGGCCAGTCTGGGTCAGCGGTACAAGGAACAGCAGCGCAGCCGCTGTGGAACGCCAGTTCAATCGTCTCTCCTTCGTTCTGCTACCGGTTCGTGCCTGATTGTACCGACCCAAGTCTAAACTGCGAACCACCGATCCCTGCTTGATACTGATCAATTCATCGACAATCAGCTAAACAGCGGTACGCGTCGATACTTGAACAGCGGGATCAGGGCCAGGCCGGCAACGAAGCCGCCTACGTGGGCTCCCCAGGCAACTCCCCCCGCCTGGCTGCTTGCCAGCAACGAACTCAGGAGTTGCCAGATGAACCAGAATCCGAGCACCGCCACGGCCGGAAGGCGCATGGTGGGGATGAAAATGCCCAGCGGAATGGCGACCAGGATGCGGGCTTTCGGATGAAGCAGCAGATAGGCGCCGAGAACGCCGGATATCGCCCCGCTGGCACCGATCATGGGCAGATGGGAAGCGGATGCGAGAACGGCCTGGGTGAGCGCCGCCAGGGCCCCGCACAACAGGTAGAAAACGACGTAGCGCCTGTGGCCCATGGAGTCCTCGACATTGTTCCCGAAGATCCACAGGTACAACATGTTTCCGATCAGGTGCAGCCAACCACCATGCAGGAACATGGACGTGATGACGGTCAGGGGCGCGGGAACCAGATGGAAGGCTGGCGGCAGGTGGTAGCCTTCAAGTAACACCGCGGGAACCATCCCGAGGCCGTAAACTACGGCTCGCTGGGACTGTGGAGGGAGAGACACCTGCCACAGAAAGACCAATGAACACAGGACGATGATCCCGACCGTGACGAATGGAAAAATCGAGGTCGGGCGATCGTCGTGCAGTGGGATCATTTGTTGCCGGTTCCCGTGCCTGTGTGCAGTTCCACGGCCTGCAAGGTGTTCTGCATCAGCATGGCGACCGTCATGGGGCCGACGCCACCGGGAACCGGGGTGATCCAGGATGCGCGCTCTGCCGCAGGCTCGTATTCCACGTCGCCGACCAGCTTCCCTTCGGCCGACCGGCTGATGCCGACATCAATGACGATCGCACCCTGCTTGATCCAGTCGCCGTGCACCAGGCCCGGTTTGCCTACGGCGACGACGAGAATGTCCGCGCGACCGACCTGCACCTCCGTATCCGGGGTGAAGCGGTGACACACGGTCACGGTACATCCGGCCAACAGCAGTTCCAGGGCCATGGGACGGCCCACATGATTGGAGGCGCCCACCACGACCGCGTGCCGGCCGCGAATCTCCTCGCCGGTGCGCTGGAGCAGCTCCATTACCCCGTATGGCGTACAGGAGCGAAAAGAGGGTCTGCGCACGGCAAGGCGGCCAATGTTGTACGGGTGGAAGCCATCCACGTCCTTGTCTGCCCGGATCCGTTCGATCACGGCTTCTGGATCGATCTGATCAGGCAGGGGAGACTGGACCAGGATTCCATCCACGGTCGCGTCGTCATTGAGCACATCGATCAGCGCGAGCAGGTCTTCCTGGGTGGTGTCCGCCGGCAGATCGTGGGCGATGGACAGCACACCCGTTTCTTCGCAGGCGCGCCGCTTGTTGCGCACATAGACGACAGAGGCCGGGTCCTCCCCGACGATGATAACCGCCAGTCCGGGCGGTCGTTGTCCGGCCGCAAGGCGGGCGTCAATCCGGGTCTTGATTTCGCGGCGTATGTCGGCGGCGATGGCCTTGCCGTCAATGATCCGGGCGCTCATCAGGAAAGAAAGGAACCGTTGTTCGTGGACCGGCGCAAGTGTCGCATGCGCGCCCGTGGACGCCAAGTGGCGTGTCCGTGGCGGCGTTGACGGTATAATAGGTGTTGCGTATAGTCCGGCAGCACCCGGTCCACCGTGTGTTGCCGCGTTGCATAACGGCCATCGGGGTATAGCGCAGCCTGGTAGCGCACCTGCTTTGGGAGCAGGGTGTCGGGGGTTCAAATCCCTCTACCCCGACCAACTACAAACGCCATGGCCGGCTGTGGCGTACCAGGTCGCGAAAGATTCGCGCCCGTAGCTCAACCGGATAGAGCAACGGCCTTCGACGCCGCAAGTGTTGTGCGGCAGTGGGAGCCTTCGGGGGGAAACGGAACCCTCGAAGTGCAGGGCACTGTATCGGTGGAACCTTAACGCGTCGCGGCGATGGCAACACCGAGGAAACCGGGATTCCGCCTCAGGGTGGACGGGTCGACCGAAGGGCCGGGCTCAGTCCGGCAGGTAGGACGACCTCGCGCGGGACAAGGGCGCGCCGGGATCCGTAGAGACTATACGTGCCCCGCCTGTGACGGCGAAGATATAGTCCAGACCACGAACCCGATGGGGCAGCGAAAGCTGTGGTGGTACGCTAAGCCGTAGGTTACAGGTTCGAGTCCTGTCGGGCGCGCCAGCTCTGACGCCGGGACTCCGGCATCGGCTAGAATGGTGAGCGTAGCTCAGTTGGTAGAGCCCCGGATTGTGATTCCGGTCGTCGTGGGTTCGAGTCCCATCGCTCACCCCATTACACATTTGGGCCGTTAGCTCAGTTGGTAGAGCAGCGGACTCTTAATCCGCGGGTCGTAGGTTCGAGCCCTACACGGCCCACCAGATGTGGAATCAAACGGGGACCTTTCGGGTCCCCGTTTGTTTTTTCCGGGAAAGAAGCAGCCAGGGATGCGCTTGGCCCTGGTACCGAAGCGGCAGATTTTTGTGGGGATTTGGTTCCACGGGAATCGCCTGTGGCAGAATAACCGGCTGCAGACATGTGCCGCGAATGTGGCGGAATTGGTAGACGCGCTGGATTTAGGTTCCAGTGGGGGAACCCGTGGGAGTTCGAGTCTCCCCATTCGCACCAGAATTCCCGTATTGCCCGGTGGCTTGGAACTGGGCCCGGCTGGCGGTATGATCAGTGGTCAAGAGGCCACTAAAAACAGACAGTTACGATAACTATTTGATTTATCAGATGAGGTTTATTCATGCAGGTCTCGGTTGAAACCACGGGCGCCCTGGGTCGGCGCATGACGGTACGCGTTCCCCCGGAACGGATGGAGGAAGAGTTTCAGGGGCGGCTGAAGCGTCTGTCCAAGCAGGTGAAGCTACCGGGATTCCGGCCGGGCAAGGTGCCGCTAAAGGTCGTGGAGGCCAAGTACGGTGGTGAGCTGGTCAACGAGATCGTGGGAGACTTGATCAAATCCTCCCTGCAGGAGGCGCTTGGACAGGAGGGCCTGCAGCCGGCGGGTGGACCGCGAATCGAGCCCAAACAGGCGGAGCGGGGCAAGGAGTTGGAATACGTCGCTGAATTCGAGGTTTACCCCGAGATCCAGGAAGCGGACCTGAAAGGCGCCACGATTCGTCGGCCCGTGTGCCAGGTCGAGGATGCGGACATCGATCGCACCATTGAGACCCTGCAACGGCAGCGGGCCCAGTGGAACGCCGTGGAGCGGGCCGCGGCCAATGGCGATCAGGTGGTCATCGATTTCGTAGGTCGACTGGGAGGGGAGACCTTTCCGGGCGGTGAGGGCAAGGACTACGCCCTGGAGCTTGGTTCCGGGAGGCTGATTGCTGGGTTCGAGGAGGGTCTGGTGGGCGCCAGCGCGGGTGAGACCCGCACCCTGAACCTGAAGTTTCCCGAGACGTATCAGGCCGCCCAGCTGGCCGGGAAGGACGTCAGTTTCGAAGTAGCGGTGAAGGAGGTTCGCGAATCGGCCCTCCCCGAGGTGGACGCGGAATTCATCAAGGAACTCGGTGTGGCCAGCGGCGAGTTGGAGGAGTTTCGTGCCGAGGTGCGCAAGAACCTGGAACGGGAAGCGATCCAGCGTCAGCGTTCCCTGCTGCATACCCGGGTGTTCGACGTCCTGATGGAGCGCAATCCGGTGGAGGTACCCCAGGCTCTGGTAGAGCAGGACCTCAGGCAAATGCGCCAGGGCGCCGCCGGCGACAGCCCCGTGAGCGATGCCGAGCGGGAACAGGCCGAACGCCGTGTGCGAATGGGTTTGATTTTTGGCGAGATTGTCCGCAAGGAAGGAATCAAGGCCGAAGGAAAGGCGGTACGGGCCCGGGTCGAGGAGTTGGCGGCCGAGTACGAGAAACCGGAGGAATTCGTCCAGTGGTTCTACAGCGATCCTTCCCGTCTGCGGGAAATCGAAGGCGCCGTGCTGGAGGATCTGGTTGTGGCAAGGCTGCTGGAATCGGCGCAGGTAAGCGACGAAACCATCAGCTTCCAGGAGCTGTCCAATCCGGGTACGGCATAGATTTGAAATGAAATACTACAGTTCTGGTTTTCCAGACGAGGACGCGTTCATGAACAACGAATTCGGTGACAACGGAACTCAGCACAGTCGAAATCTCGGCCTCGTGCCTATGGTGATTGAGACCACGGGCCGCGGTGAGCGTGCCTTCGATATCTATTCACGCATGCTGAAGGAGCGCCTGATTTTCCTCGTGGGTCCGGTGGAGGACCACATGGCGAATCTGGTTGTGGCCCAGCTCCTGTTCCTGGAATCGGAGAATCCGGACAAGGACATCCATTTGTACATCAATTCCCCGGGTGGTGCGGTGAATGCCGGCCTGGCGATCTACGACACCATGCAGTTCATCAAGCCCGAGGTGAGTACGGTTTGCATCGGACAAGCGGCCAGCATGGGCGCGGTCCTGCTTGCCGGCGGGACCAAGGGCAAGCGCTATTGCCTGCCCCACGCGCGCATGATGATCCACCAGCCCCTCGGCGGGTTCCAGGGCCAGGCTGCGGATTTCGACATCCACGCGCGGGAAATGCTCCGGGTTCGCCAGGAATTGAACGACATCCTGGCGCGGCACACCGGGCAAAGTATTGAGCGGATTCAAAAGGATACGGACCGCGACAACTTCATGAACGGTGCAGAGGCAGTCGATTTCGGGCTCATTGATTCGGTGCTGGAACAGCGGCCATAGTCCCGGGGAAGGCACGCGAATGGTGTGCTATATGACAAATGGTAAGGCTTGCAATCTGGCGGTAATCGCTGCATCTTAAGAATCAGGCATCCTTTTTTACGGGAAATACGAGGTTCGAGGATGGTGGACGACAGAAGCGGTGGAAACGGGGACGGAAAGGGCGAGAAGCTTCTTTACTGTTCCTTCTGTGGAAAGAGCCAGCACGAGGTACGAAAACTCATTGCTGGCCCGTCGGTATTCGTCTGCGACGAATGCGTCGAATTGTGCAACGACATCATTCGCGAAGAGGTGCAGGATGAAAACGCCGCCTCCCAGGCTCGCAGCAAGTTCCCAACTCCCCACGAGATCGCCAAGATTCTCGATGAGTACGTCATCGGCCAGGCAGCGGCAAAGAAGATTCTCTCGGTCGCCGTTTACAATCACTACAAGCGTATCGAGAACCAGGACATCGTCGGCGACGTCGAGCTGTCGAAGAGCAACATTCTGCTGATCGGCCCAACCGGTTCCGGCAAGACGCTGCTCGCCGAAACCCTTGCGCGCCTGCTGAACGTACCATTCACCATCGCCGACGCCACCACGCTTACCGAAGCGGGTTACGTTGGCGAGGATGTTGAAAATATCATTCAGAAGCTGCTGCAGAAGTGTGACTACGATGTCGAGCGCGCGCAAAAGGGCATTGTCTACATTGACGAGATCGACAAGATCTCGCGCAAGTCCGACAACCCGTCGATCACGCGCGACGTGTCTGGTGAGGGCGTGCAACAGGCGCTTCTCAAACTGATCGAAGGCACCGTCGCATCGGTACCGCCCCAGGGTGGCCGCAAGCATCCGCAACAGGAATTCCTGCAGGTCGACACCGGCGGTGTGCTGTTCATCTGCGGTGGCGCATTCTCCGGTCTGGAGAAGGTCATTCAGATGCGCTCGGAAAAGAGCGGCATTGGATTCGGCGCCGAGATCAAGTCCAAATCCGAGTCCCGTCACGTGGGTGAGTTGCTGCGCGGCGTGGAGCCCGAGGACCTGATCAAGTACGGTCTGATTCCGGAATTCGTGGGGCGTTTGCCGGTGGTCGCGGTGCTGGAAGAACTGGATGAGAATGCCTTGATCCGTATCCTCACCGAGCCGAAGAACGCCCTGGTGAAACAGTACGAGCGCCTGTTCGAACTCGAAGGCGTTGAACTGGAGTTTCGCCACGAGGCCCTGGGAGCGGTGGCGCGCCGGGCCATGGAGCGTAAGACCGGAGCCCGAGGACTGCGCTCCATTCTGGAGCAGGCCCTGCTCGACGTAATGTTCGATCTGCCTTCCGCGGAACGCGTGGAAAAGGTCGTGATCGAAGAGGCGGTCATTTCGGAAGGGGCCAAGCCCATCATCATCTACAGCGAGAGCGAAGACCGGCGGGCCAACACCAATCCCTGACGGCCAGGCGGGTTCGGAGTTCCTGTGAGACCCCGCTGCGTGCGGGGTTTCCTGTGTCTGGGCCGGCATATCCTGCCAGTCGACCGGTGGCCGGACGGGCGGTATTGGCCGGATTTGAATTTCGGGCAGTCTGCCCCCAGACTTAGGCGAAGTACGCAATCTCGATGCAAGGCGAACCGGCAGCATCCGCCAGTACGGGCTTTGAAAGGCCCCGCCCGACGTTGAACATTGTGGCGGAATCCTACTTACCGAACCATACAGGTAGCCAGAATTTATGAGTCAGGAAGAGAAAGCCCTGCAGACCGTAGGTGGAGCCGACAAGACACTGCCGGTCCTGCCACTGCGCGACGTCGTCGTGTTCCCGCACATGGTCATCCCCCTGTTCGTTGGCCGGCGCAAGTCCATTCGCGCCCTGGAAGAGGCCATGGAGTCGGGCAAGGAAATCATGCTGGTGGCGCAGAAGAGTGCGTCGGATGACGACCCTACGCCGGATGACATTCATACCATCGGTACGCTGGCGACGATTCTTCAACTGCTCCGTTTGCCCGACGGCACCGTAAAGGTGCTGGTGGAAGGTGCGACGCGCGCGATGGTCAAGAAGTATATCGACACCGAGGAATTCTTCCTCGCCGATGTTGGCGTGGTGGAATCCACGCCCGTTGACGAGCGCGAAAGCGAGGCCATGATGCGCTCCGTACTGTCGGAGTTCGACCAGTACGTGAAACTGAACATGAAGATCCCGCCGGAGATCCTGACTTCGCTCACCGGGGTGGATGAACCCGGCCGGCTCGCCGACACCATTGCCGCCCATTTGAGCCTCAAGCTTGAGGACAAGCAGGAACTGTTGGAGACGGCGGACGTGCGCGAACGACTGGAGCGAATTCTTGGCATCATGGAAACCGAGATCGATCTTTTGCAGGTCGAGAAGCGCATCCGTGGTCGCGTGAAGCGGCAGATGGAGAAGAGCCAGCGCGAGTACTACCTCAATGAGCAGATGAAGGCGATCCAGAAGGAACTGGGCGAGATGGACGAAGCGCCGAATGAGATGGAAGAGCTGGCGCAGAAGATCGAAAAGGCGGGAATGCCGAAAGAGGCCCGTGAAAAGGTCGAGGCCGAACTGAACAAACTGAAGATGATGTCGCCGATGTCCGCCGAGGCAACGGTGGTGCGCAACTATATTGACTGGTTGGTGAATGTGCCGTGGAAGAAGCGCACGCGCATCAACAAGGACCTCGCCCAGGCCGAGAAGGTGCTCGATCGCGATCACTACGGGCTGGAGAAGGTCAAGGAACGTATTCTCGAATACCTGGCCGTGCAGCAACGGGTGAAGAAACTCAAGGGCCCCATCCTTTGTCTCGTGGGACCTCCGGGCGTGGGCAAGACCTCACTTGGCCGGTCCATCGCCCATGCCACGGGCCGCAAGTTCGCGCGCATGTCGCTGGGCGGCATGCGGGACGAGGCCGAGATCCGCGGTCATCGCCGCACCTACATCGGCTCCATGCCCGGCAAGATCGTGCAGAACATGGCCAAGGTGAACGTGCGCAATCCGTTGTTCATGCTCGATGAGGTGGACAAGATGGCCATGGACTTCCGTGGTGATCCGTCCTCGGCCCTGCTCGAAGTGCTGGATCCGGAGCAGAACAACGCGTTCAGCGATCACTACCTTGAGGTGGACTACGACCTGTCCGATGTGATGTTCGTGGCGACGGCCAATACTTTGAACATCCCGGCTCCGCTGCTGGATCGTATGGAAGTGATTCGTCTGTCCGGTTACACGGAGGACGAGAAGCTCAACATCGCCAAGCGCTACCTGGTACCCAAGCAGCGCAAGGCCAACGGCCTCAAGCAGAATGAGTTGAATGTCACTGACTCGGCGCTGCGTGACGTGATCCGCTACTACACGCGCGAGGCGGGTGTGCGCAGCCTGGAGCGAGAGGTCGCCAAGATCTGCCGCAAGGTGACGCGCGAACTCGTACTGGGCAAGCGCAAGGCCGCGTCGATCACGGTGTCGGCCAAGAACCTGGAGAAGTATCTCGGTGTTCGCCGCTACCGCTACGGAGTGGCAGAACAGAAGAACCAGGTGGGCCAGGTTACGGGCCTTGCCTGGACCGAGGTTGGCGGTGAACTGCTGACCATCGAGGCAGTGATCGTTCCCGGCAAGGGCAAGCTGACCATCACCGGTAAACTGGGCGATGTCATGCAGGAATCGATTCAGGCCGCCATGAGCGTGGTGCGTAGTCGCGCGCGCGCCCTGGGGATCGCGCCTGGCTTTTACCAGGATCGCGACATCCACGTGCACGTGCCCGAGGGTGCCACGCCCAAGGACGGCCCCAGCGCCGGTGTCGGCATGTGCACGGCCATGGTTTCGGCCCTGACAAGCATCCCGGTGCGGGCCGATGTCGCCATGACCGGCGAGATCACCCTGCGCGGCGAGGTGCTGCCCATCGGCGGTCTCAAAGAGAAGCTGCTGGCGGCTCACCGCGGCGGCATCAAGATTGTCCTCATTCCCGAGGAGAATCAGAAGGACCTGCAGGACATCCCGAAGAACGTGCGGGACGAACTGGATATCCGTCCCGTGCGCTGGATCGACCAGGTGCTGGAGACGGCCCAGGAGACCGCTCCCCAGCCGCTGAAGGACGAAGAGGCGGGTGCGCCGCCCGAGCCCGCGAAAGCGCGCGAGGAGGGCTCAGAAGAGGCGAATCCGGTCACGACCCATCACTGATCGCGACGGAAAAGCCGACGGAAAAGGGCGGCTGCGGCCGCCCTTTTTTGTGCCCGGGCCTGC
>JARRJV010000048.1 GCA_037388825.1 Acidiferrobacteraceae bacterium
GCCTTGCGCGCGGTCGAGACTGTGGACTTCATGACCGCCAACTGGGCCCATCTTCCGTATGAGATCCTGGACGCAATCTCCCGGCGCATCATTAACGAAGTACGCGGAATCAGCCGCGTAGTCTACGATATGTCCGGCAAGCCACCGGCCACCATCGAGTGGGAATAGGAAGCGGGGCAATGGTGAAGATGGTTCGCCGATTGCTGGGCAACACGCGAAAGTCCGATTCGGCAGAACCGCTCTTCTTGATCTACCAGATGGGCAAGGTCGGGTCTTTGACGATCGAGAAGAGTCTGACGGACAGCGGTTTCCGTCATGTAGTACATACGCACAAGCACAACAAGGCACGAAAACTGCTCAGATGGAACTGGTCCCGCAGGAAGGTCGTGGTGATTACCGGTTTTCGGGAACCTTTGCGCAGATGCATTTCCGCATACTTTCAGAACTTCTCCAAACCTCCAAGCAAGTGGTGGTACATTGGCGAAACGGAGGCCGTGCTCGGAAAATCTGTTGACTGGCTGATTGACGATTTCAACAGGAAGGCACCGCCTCATGTTGATGCCGTAGTACGGCCCTGGTTGAACAATTTCATGGAGACCTTTCATTTGCAGTCCTCAGACTTCCGGCAGGTGAAGAATCATTGGAAGGCAGAAAGAAGGAACATTGAAGTATTTGTCTACAAATTGGAGACGATGCAAGATTTCCTGGAAGACATGGGTGCGGAGCCGATTTTCAGGAATGTTTCCTTCACGAGACAGAATGATGCCTCGGAGAAATGGTCTGGAAAACTTTATGCGGACTTCGTGAAGGCATATAGAATAACGAGGCCGGACTATGAAAGAGTCTTCGGGAATATCGATTACGTGGACATTTTCTATGACAGGGACGAGGTTCACAAACTGATCTCCGGCATGCTATTGGATTGACGCCAGCGCATGGATTACTCCGGGTATTTTCTTTTGGATAACGGTTGCCCTGGACCAGGTAAAGCCAACAGCGGTAGCGGAAGTCCGGGACAGGCTGCTTTACTCGGGCAAATCGGAGAGCAGGTCCCCAGAAGGCTTTTCCTGGAAACCCGGCGGCTTGATCGAAATCTTGCTGCGGGTGATTGTCTATATGCGGACCAGGCATCAGGGACCGATGAGATTGGGTGAACGATGATTTCAATCCAGAAACGATTTCTTTTTGTGCATGTTCCCAAGACCGGGGGCAACAGCATTCAAAACATTCTGAGCACCTACTCGGAAGACGCCATCGTTTCAGTATCGGAGCATCAGGATGGGCTGGAGCGGTTTGAGTTGCGCAACAGCCGGTACGAGACGTCCAAGCACTCGAAGCTGTCGAAGTACAAGAGGGTTCTGGATGCGAGCTTGTACAATTCCCTGTTCAAGTTTGCGACAATCAGGAATCCGTGGGATCGCATGATTTCGCTCTATTTCTCGCCGCATAGAGGTGTGACGGAGTGGAACCGGGCGGAATTCCTGAAACTCGTGAACAAGGTTCCAACCCTCCGTCGCTATGTCTGTGAAAAATCCTTGACCCAGAGTCTTCTCGGGAAGTTCGGATTGCCGAATGGGAAGGGCCGCAGAGCTCTTGATGCCGATGTTGATGTCCTGATGAGATTCGAACACCTGGAGGAAGATTTCAGGAAGGTGTGTACAAGACTGGAAATCCCGTTTTCTCCTCTGCCGAAGAGAAACGCTTCGATTCGGGAACACTATTCGAAGTACTACGACGAGGAATTGAAGCTGCTCGTTCAGGAAAAGTTTCGGGAAGAGATCGAGTTTGGAGACTATCGATTCGACGATGTCTAGGGCATTTCGTTCATGGCCGGCCCGATCGGGGAGGCGGGCGCGACACCCTGCATCCGCTGTCGACTGTAGACGGGTCAACCGCTTGAAGGGCGAATCGGCAATTGCCAATACGCCGACAGACTGATTGCTTGAGGCAACCGCACAATCGCCGGTCAAGGGCAAATTGTCATCTTCGGAACTCAGGGTGCAGCTGTCGAATAGACGCCTGCCGGGGTGCTATTAGCTGTATACGAGAATAAGAATCAATCGCATTGTACGCATGCGATGGCTCAAGCGTTTAACTGATTTCAACTGCAAAACTTGGGACTTCTAACGTTTTGAATGATAAATAAATTCAAATTTCATTAAGAACAATAATGCTCAGAAAAATATTCTTGATTAGTAATACCAATAGGAATAAATGACATTACTGCCCCTTAGATACGACCCGTTAAGAAAAATGCCCAGCGAGGAGTGCTAATTAAAATGTTTACAACCAATCCCTTCAGTGAACTTTCCCAGTTCATTCCACCCCTGGCTATGCAACTGTACGTCATCGCGATGATCGTGCTGGTTGTCGTTGGCACTCTCCTCGACATGGCGCACAAAGGCAGCGCCAAGTATTTCTTTGAAAATGCAAAGAAGCAGGAGAAGGAAGCCAAGCGCAGCGTTGGCAGCGTTGAAAAGGCCGGGCTTGCGGTCTCCACAATTGTGAACGAAGTGCTGACCTCGTCCGAGTTCAAGCGGACGCAGCGCAGAATCTCCCATCTGTTCACCATGTATGGCTTTTCGATCTTCGTGCTCAGCACCGCGGTTCTGATCTTCGGCCACGCGGAGGAAGCCCATGCGGGTATCTGGCCTTTGCTCTGGCACCTGGGTGCGCTGTCGCTCTGCTTCGGTGGTTACTGGTTCTGGTTATTTATCCGCGTGGATGTCTCTGCTGAAGGAGTGCCGTGGTATCGTTTCACCCGTGGCGACATTTTTATTGTCTCCATGCTGGCCACCTGCACCTTCGCCCTGATCTGGTCTGCGACCCAGGGCGGCGCGATCGGTTGGCTGTTCTTCACCCTGTTCGTAGCCTCCAGCACCACGCTGTTCAGCACGGTATTGTGGTCCAAGTTCGCGCACATGTTTTTCAAGCCAGCCGCGGCCTACCAGAAGAAGCTGACCCGGGCCGATGGTTCGCGCGAGAATCTGCCGGCGATCTACGATCTGACGGATCCTGCCGTACACGCGAAGTTCCCGGATGTCCCTGAATACATGGGCAAGAATCCGCCCTACATGGGTAAGGGAATCAAGCGCGAAGCGCCGCGCCACTACTAATACAGAATTCACCGAATAAAGAGAAAGAGAGAGGAATCCTATGCCTACTTTCGTATATATGACCCGCTGCGACGGCTGCGGACAGTGCGTGGACATTTGTCCTTCGGACATCATGCACATCGACACCGTCACGCGTCGTGCCTACAACCTCGAGCCCAACATGTGCTGGGAGTGCTACTCCTGCGTCAAGGCCTGCCCGCATTACGCGATTGACGTGCGCGGTTATGCCGACTTCGCACCACTGGGGCACAGCGTGCGTGTGGACCGCAATGAGGAAAAGGGTGTCATTGCCTGGCGCATCAAGTTCCGCAACGGCAAGAAAGACATGGACCTGCTGGCACCCATCACGACCAAGCCGTGGGGCAAGTTCATCCCGCAATTGCGCGATGTTTCCGGTCCTACTCAGGCGCAGCGCGACAGCCAGCTCCTGTATAACGAACCCAAATACATTCGCCTCGATGACGGTGATATTCATACTCTCGAGTCCAATGGACTGAAAATGAAAGCAGGGGTGTACTACTAATGGGACACAAAACAATCGTTGAAGACAATATCGACATCCTGGTCTGTGGAGCAGGCCTGGGTGGTACCGGTGCTGCTTTTGAAGCCAGATACTGGGGCCAGAACAAGAAGATCGTGATCGCCGAAAAGGCGAACATCGACCGTTCCGGCGCGGTGGCGCAGGGCCTGTACGCGATCAACTGCTACATGGGCACCCGTTTCGGTGAGAACAATCCGGAAGACCATGTGCGGTATGCACGTATCGACCTGATGGGCATGGTTCGCGAAGACCTGCTGTTCGATATGGCGCGTCACGTTGACTCTGCCGTGCACCAGTTCGAAGAATGGGGCATGCCGATCATGCGCGACCCCAAGAAAGGCTCATATCTGCGTGAAGGTCGCTGGCAGATCATGATCCACGGTGAGTCCTACAAGCCGCTCGTAGCAGAAGCCGCGAAGAAATCGGCGGACAAGGTATTCAACCGTATCTGCGTCACCCATCTGTTGATGGATGAAAGCAAGCCGAACCGTGTTGCCGGCGCCGTGGGTTTCAATGTGCGTACTGGTGACTACCACGTGTTCAAGTCCAAGGCGGTTATCGTCGCCGCGGGCGGCGCGTCCAACATCTTCAAGCCGCGTTCCGTGGGCGAAGGTGCGGGTCGTGTGTGGTATGCGCCGTGGTCCTCGGGCTCGGCCTATGGCCTGCTGATCGAAGCCGGCGCCAAGATGACCCAGATGGAAAACCGTATCGTGCTGGCCCGCTTCAAGGACGGTTACGGTCCGGTGGGCGCCTACTTCCTGCATCTCCATACCTATACGCAGAATGCGTACGGCGAAGAGTACGAATCCAAGTGGTTCCCCGAGCTGCAGAAGATGGTAGGCAAGGAGTATCTGGACCCGGAGGCTTCGCACAGAACCCATCGTCCGATTCCGACCTGTTTGCGTAATCATGCGTTGATCAACGAGGTCAATGCCGGTCGCGGTCCGATCCACATGGTCACCATGGAAGCCTTCCAGGACCCGCATCTGGAAGAGATTGGTTGGCACAACTTCCTCGGCATGACCGTCGGTCAGGCCGTGCTGTGGGCGGCCACCGATGTGGATCCGAAGAACGAAAACCCGGAACTGACAACGTCCGAACCCTATGTCATGGGTTCTCACGCGACTGGTTGTGGTGCCTGGTGCTCGGGGCCTGAGGATGTGTCTCCGCCAGAGTACTTCTGGGGCTACAACCGTATGACCTCGGTCGAGGGCCTGTTTGGCGCCGGTGACGCAGTCGGCGGTACGCCGCACGCGTTCTCGTCCGGATCCTTCACCGAGGGTCGTATCGCCGCCAAGGCTGCCTGCAAGTACATCGACGACGGCAAGGCCGAAGGTATCCGTGTTACCGACAAGCAGATCCGGGATCGCGAGGAAGAGATCTTCAAGCCGATGTCGCATTACAAGACCTACCGGAATGAGATCACCGCCGGCTCGGTCAACCCGAACTATCACAACCCGCGCCAGGCCCTGGATCGCCTGCAGAAGCTGATGGACGAATATGGTGGCGGTGCGTCGGTCAACTACATGACCAACGACAAGCTGCTGAATATCGGGCTCAAGAAGCTCAAGATCATGGAAGAGGATCTGGAGAAGATTGCGGCCGCGGATATCCACGAGCTGTTGCGGGCCTGGGAGGTGAAGCATCGCCACCGCACCTCCGAGTGCGTGCTGCAGCATACCTTGTTCCGCAAGGAAACCCGTTGGCCCGGCTACTACTACCGTGGTGACGCCATGAAGCTGGACGACGAGAACTGGCATGTATTGACTGTTTCTCGCCGCGATCCGGAGACGGGTGAATACACCATGGAGAAGGCGCCTTGCTATCACCTCGTTACTGAAGAGGAAGAGAAGAAGGCAAGCTAACGCCTGATCACTTAACCTAAACCTGAAAGAGATCAACAGAGTTCTTGTTGATCTCTTTTCAGGTTTTAGGGTTCTGTATCTGGTTTGACCGGATCCTTGCTATGAGAGAGGTTGACTGCGTGGACCAACAAGCAGCGAAGCAAAGTGAAAGCTCGACAATGAATATTATTGATCGCACGGACGAGGAACTCGCCGAGATCGCCCATCCCATGTGGGATGATCTGATCAAGTATTCCAACAAGGGGCAATACGGGAAATTTGTAAGAAGGTTTTCCTACAATCTCCTGTTCGGCCTGAATGAGGTCGAGATGGGCAAGCAATTCGCAAAAAGCGAGTTGACGCGCAGTCTGGACCCGAATTACGACTTCCTGGGTTTTATCCGTCGCGGTGAGCACGTCTCATGTCTTTACCGTGTCCGGAGCACCAAGAAGGAAGGCGAATGGCTGGGTCGTATGGTGATCGGCTATGAAGAAGGCGAAGTCAGGATTTTCGCCGCATCGGTCTTTTAGTCGACAATGCAGCCAGGAACCCAAGATTCCAATGAGTCGGCTATCGACAGAGATCAAGCGATGAGTGAATCGATCAAGAATGTGATTGCGGCCAACAAGTACGTTGAGCTCAAATACAAGGTGATCGACGTGAAGACGGACAGCGTCCTCACTGAAGTAGAGTACCCCATCGGTTACGTTCATGGTGTCAACGAAATTCTGGCACCGGCGGTGATGGCCGAACTGGAAGGAAAGAGCGAAGGCGAGACCATCGAAGTTCAGATCGACTGCAACAAGCTGTACGGTCCCAGGGACGAGTCCCTGGTCATCGTGGAAAACATCAATAACGTGCCAGAGGAATACCGAGAGGTCGGCACGGCGATCCTGATGGAGAATGACAAGGGACAGACCAAGACCTTCCTGGTGACTCACGTTGGTGGCGATGTCATCACCATCGATGGCAATAACCCGCTGTGCGGCAGGGAGGTGTTGTTCCGGCTGGAGATCCTGCTCGTCCGGGATGCTACTGAGGAAGAGATTGAGCATGGTGGCAAGGTAGAGGAAGGACCGGAGATTGACATGGACGCTTCCAATGTCGTGCCCATCAAATGATTTAGTGGATAGTTGTGATTGTTCTCATGGTTATAATTGAAAAAGAGGTGATTTATGAGCGAACAAAAAACCAGACCCGAAGTGCCTGAGGGGCATGCCCGTTTTGTGAAAACCAAGCAGAAAGCGGCGAACGAAAAGGGTTTTGTTGGCTATGAAACGACCTGGGAACCGTTTCAGAAAGTGGCTGAATACGTCACTCCCAAGAAGCCCTAAGGCAGCAGGCCGCGCGAACCGGATGTTCGCGTGGCCTTCCACCCGCAGGATCTGGGGCGATCGCATTGGTCCGCTCCAGCGGAACGTGATCAACAGCCTCTGATTGCGATCAACGGCCGCATCGGAACGGAATAGCTGGCAATGGCGGCCCGGCGACTGGACGCCCGCAAACCGTTGTTTGGAAAGCAAGTGTTTAGCATGCCCGCCAAGGTCGTGTGACGAACGTGAACCCCCCCACACGCGAAGACTGGATGCGCCGCGCACTCGAGCTGGCGCATCGGGCGCGAGAGGCGGGCGAAGTTCCGGTGGGCGCGGTCCTCGTACAGGAAGACAAGGTACTGGGCGAAGGTTGGAACCAGCCCATTGGCCTCAATGACCCGACCGCCCATGCCGAGATCCAGGCCCTGCGTGCGGCCACCGCTCGAATCGGCAACTATCGCCTGCCATGCAATTCAATTCTCTACGTGACCCTTGAGCCTTGCCCCATGTGTGCCGGCGCCCTGGTGCACGCGCGAGTAGGGGAGGTGGTCTATGGTGCCGCAGACCCTCGCGCTGGTGCCGCCGGCAGCGTGTTCAATATTCTCGAATCGCCGTTCCTGAACCACCGGGCCCGAGTTACGGGCGGGGTGCTGGAGAGCGAATGCGGCGATCTGCTGAGAGAATTTTTCCGCGCCCGGCGTCCCCAGGCATAGGCGGCTACTAGATGGCGGGCGCGACCAGGTCGATGGCGTAATTCCGTCGCAGATCCCGCTCTTTCTGTTGCAGCTTCACCAGAATCTCGTAGTAGCGGCGAATGCGTCCCACGAAATCCACAGGCTCCCAGCCGCGGGCATAGCCGGCGCTGGCGTGCTTGTAGTACTGCGGCTTCGCAAGTAGCGGCAGGCGTTGTTTTACCGCGTTCCACTTGTCCGGATTCGCGCCCTGTTGCGCTGTGAGTTTGCGGGCGTCGAGCAGGTGGCGATAGCCCACATTGTACGATGCCAGCGCCATCCAGGTGCGGTCCGGCTCGGTGATGGATTGCGGCAGTTTATCGATCATGGACCGCAGGTAGGTTGCACCGCCCTCGATGGCCTGTTCGGCATCGAGGCGGTCCGCCACGCCAAGTTGTTTGGCGGTGACATCGGTCAACATCATCATTCCTTCCACCCCGGTGGGCGAGATCGCCTGCGGATTCCAATAGGACTCCTGATACGAGATCGCCGCCAGCAGCCGCCAGTCAATGTCGTGGCGTTCGCCGGAACGCTGGAACATCGAGCGATAAAGCGGGAGCTGGTCGCGAATGCGTAGCTGGTACAGGGTGATATTGAAGTAGTTTGATTGCGCGGCACCATAGTAGCGTTCCAGCAAGACCTTGATCTCGCCAGATCGGCGCAGGTGGCGCTGGAAGTGCACCGCCGCATCATAGAGGCTGTCGTCGTCACTGAGCGGGAAGGCCCAGGCAAGGCTCTCCGGGTGTTGGATCTCGAAGCCCACATGCAGATCCGGATAGAGTATCCGGTTTGCGTCGACAATGTTGGAATCCGCGATGGTATAGGCCAGGGTTCCATCCGCGACCATTTGCAGCAAATCCTCCACGCCAAGTTTCGTCGATTCCGTCCAGGCGAGTTGGGGATACTTCTTCTGCAGTTCGGCCAGGCGGTCGGCATAGGTGGTGCCGGCGGGAACCACGATTTGCGAGCCGACCAGATCCGAGATCTTGCGAGGCCGCTTGGTCCCGGAGCGGTAAACAACCTGTTGCCGGATGTGCTGATATGGGGGCGCAAAACGAACGATCTTCTTTCTCTCTTTTGTGATCGAAAGACCGGCCGCTGCCATGTCGGCCTCGTTGTTGGCTAGCATTCTCAGGATTTCCGAAAAATGGTCCGGCACGACCATGCGCAGTTTTACGCCCAGGTGGTCGGCGAAAGCCTTCGCCATGTCGTATTCAACTCCGAGGTAGCCGTCCGGGCCCTCATAATAGGTCGTCGAACTGTTGCGGGTGAGAACCACAAGCTCCCCGGATTGCTTGACCGCCTGCAGTTTGTTGGCCGGCCTGGGTTCACATCCGGAAAGGGCCACACTGAAGCCAAGCAGCGCCAACAGGGCCAGACGCATCGAAAAACGCGGCTTGTCGCGGCCGCGGTCAGCACGTAAAGTATGCGCCCCCTGGAGAGGTGCCGGAGCGGTTGAACGGGACGGACTCGAAATCCGTTGTACCTTCTGGGTACCCAGGGTTCGAATCCCTGCCTCTCCGCCAATTTGGGCAAAGCACCAGGCCGAGCCGGGCCCGCGCCCGGGCGCCGGACTCTTGGCTAATGCCCTGACGAACAACAGGCCGAATGTTCCAATTTCTTGTCCTGTGCGCACCCCGTAACCCCCGGCAACATCAACGCCCGTTTAGTTATAGAATAATCGAAAATCGGCGCCATGACCGGAATCCCAGAAACACCCATGATTGACAAGGCCTTACTGCAGAACCTGATCCCGCTCAACACCCTGACCGACGGGAATCTGGAGGTCCTCGTGGAGCATGCGCGGACGGAATCCGTGGCCGCCGGGACAGTGCTGTTTCGGCACGGAGACGTGGACGAATCGGTCTACTATCTGCTCGAGGGCGAGATCGTACTGAAGGCGGCAGACCGAAAGGAAAGGCGCATTATCGCGGGCAGCGAGGATGCCCGCTACGCCCTGGCTCGATTGAAGCCTCGACAGAGCACCGGTACCGTGGCCACGCAATCGACCATACTGAGCTTTGGGGACGAGGTGCTGGATCGGCTGCTTACCTGGGATCAGGTTGGCGGAATCGAGGTGGTGGAACTGGACGCCGACGAGGACGGCGACTGGATGATGCAGGTGTTGCGCAATCCGATCTTCGAGCGGCTACCTGCCGCTAACGCGACCCGCATGCTGGAATGTCTGGAGCCGGTGCCGGTCCGGGCGGGACAGGTCATCATTCGCCAAGGCGAGCCGGGCGACTACTACTACCTGGTTCGCGAAGGCAATTGCAGTGTTTCGCAGAAAGGGCCTGACGGCAAAGTGGCAATCGTCAACCAGCTCGGACCGGGGGACCAGTTTGGCGAGGAAGCCCTGATTTCCAATGCGCCGCGCAATGCGACCATCGTAATGAAGACCGATGCCTTGCTGATGCGCCTCGCCAAGAAGGATTTTCTGGAGCTGCTCGAGCCGCCTCTGCTGAACTGGGCCACTGCCCGGCAGGTGAAATCCCGGCTTACGGCCGGGGCAGTGCTGCTGGATGTGCGAACGCCCGACGAGTTCGCTCGCGGTGCGGTCAAGACCAGCCGCAATGTACCGCTCAAGCGCATTCATGCGGCCCTGGAGTCGCTGGATCCGACCGGTCGCTATGTCGTGTGCTGCGATACCGGGCGCCGCAGCGCCGTCGCGGCATTCCTGTTGAGCCAGCACGGATTCAATGTCACGGCCCTGAAAGACGGCCTGGTCGGGCTGCAGACGGCGCGGAACCGGGGCTAGACCGCCGCCATTGCCACGCCAGCCCCCGTGGTTTACCCTTCCGCCCCCGCGCCGGGTCGCGGAATTCCGGAGAGGTGTCCGAGTGGTCGAAGGAGCACGCCTGGAAAGTGTGTATACGGCAACGTATCGAGGGTTCGAATCCCTCCCTCTCCGCCACACAAAGAAAAAGGGGGTCCTTGGGACCCCCTTTTTCTTTATTCGGAATCGGGATTCGAGCCCGAGGAAATCATAGGGCCGGTTCGACCAGCCGCGGAGCGGCGCAGAACGCCGGCGCTCTGCGACGGCGCCCCGAAGGGCGAGGCCGCAGGCCGAGTAATCCCTCCCTCTCCGCCAACAAGCCAGAATGGGGACCACAAGGTCCCCATTTTCTATTTGTCTTCAGCGGAGGAGGGGTTCGAGCCCCGGTCGTTGGCAAAACCGGGTTTCGGGGGTCCCATGCCATTCCCAGAATCAACTTCAATAGGTGAGTCTATCCAACTGTTTTTCATTACAAACAGTTTACGATTGTGTGACCACCCCCGCGAATGTCACAGAAAGTTCATATGCCGTATACTCGCGCGGACAAGAACTGCAATCTATTTGTAACAAATGCAAGGCAGACTAGCGCGCACCTCGGTAGGGGATTGTCGTGAAACCGGAGGGTTTTGCGGCGCGAGAGAAAATTCCGACGCCGAGACCAACGTTGTCCAATATTACAGGAGCAAAGCTATGTCGAGCCTTTTCCATCGTACCCTGATCGGTGTCGTGGCCGCGGTCATTCTGGCGCCGAGCATCGCGGGTGCCGCCGGGGTCACGGAAATTTCCGGTGCCGGCGCCACCTTCCCCTATCCCGTATACGCCAAGTGGGCCGAGAAGTATCACAACCTGCACGGTGTGAAGATGAACTATCAGTCCATTGGTTCCGGTGGCGGCATCAAGCAGATCAAGGCCAAGACTGTTGATTTCGGTGCTTCTGATGCCCCGCTCAAGGCCGAAGAACTGGATTCCGCCGGCCTGATGCAGTTCCCCATGGTTATGGGTGGTGTGGTTCCGGTTGTGAATCTGCCCGGCGTTCCCCATGGCAAGATGAAACTGAGTGGCCAGGTGCTGGCTGACATCTTCCTGGGCAAGATCAAGAACTGGAACGACAGCCGCATCGCCGCCCTGAACTCCGGCATCAAGCTTCCGGATACCCGGATCGCCGTGATCCATCGTGCCGATGGTTCCGGTACCACCTGGATCTACACCAACTACCTGTCGAAGGTCAGTGACGAGTGGAAGAGCAAGGTCGGCAACAACAAGTCCGTTGCCTGGCCGACGGGTTTTGGCGGCATGGGCAACGAAGGTGTTGCTTCCTATGTGCGTCGCATCAAGGGCGCGATCGGCTACGTCGAGTATGCCTATGCGCTGCAGAACAAGATGAACTACGCCCTGCTGAAGAACCGCGCCGGTCACTATGTTGCGCCGACCAGCAAGAACTTCCAGGCCGCGGCCGCAGGCGCTGATTGGGCCCATGCCAAGGGGTTCTACATGGTGCTGACCGATCAGCCGGGTGCCAACAGCTGGCCGATCACCGGTGCGACCTTCATCCTGGTTTACAAGACCCAGGCCAAGCCAGCTACCGGCAAGGCCGTGCTTAGACGTGGAGCAGGGAAATCAAGAGCGAGAGCGGTTCGCCGGTCTGGCAGTAAGAAGCTAGCAGAACAAAGTATCGGAAGGATCCGGCCGTAGGGAGGGGCAGTGCCCCTCCCGTCGGTGTTTCTGGAACTCGTTATAGGTAGATGTTGATCTGATGGATGGCGTAAAAGGCTTAGCAAAGACGCGCATGCTTCCGACCGACTGGTCAGATCGCCTGTTCCGGGGGACGACGCGCTTCTTCGCCTACTTCGTGTTGCTCATTGTCGTTGCCATTCTCATGTCCCTGATCATCGGGGCCTGGCCGGCGCTCAGCAAGTTCGGTTTTGGTTTTCTCGGAAGCAAGCAATGGAACCCGGTGACCGAGCAATTCGGCGCCGCGGTCGCGATCTTCGGTACCCTGGTAACGTCAGCGATTGCCCTGATCATTGCAATCCCGGTCAGTTTCGGCATCGCAGTCTTTATTACAGAGTTGGCGCCGACCTGGATGAAGCGGCCGGTTGGTACGGCCATCGAACTACTGGCGGCGATTCCCAGCATCATCTACGGCATGTGGGGCCTGTTTGTTTTTGTTCCGGTGTTCTCGGAACATGTGCAGCCCTGGATGACGGATCACCTCTCATGGATTCCGTTCCTGGGTGCATTGGTGGACGGCCCCCCCATGGGGATCGGAATTTTTACTGCGGGTCTGATTCTCGCGGTGATGATCCTGCCATTCATTACTGCGGTCATGCGGGATGTGTTCGAGATCGTTCCGTCGGTATTGAAGGAGTCGGCCTACGGTCTGGGCGCTACCACCTGGGAGGTCGTGCGCAGTGTGGTCTTGCCTTACACGAAGGTCGGTGTAGTCGGCGGAATCATGCTCGGCCTAGGCCGCGCTCTGGGGGAAACCATGGCCGTTACCTTTGTTATCGGAAATGCACATGAAATAAGCAGTTCCCTGTTCATGCCCGGCAATACAATTTCATCCACTCTGGCGAACGAGTTTACTGAAGCGGTGGGTGAGACCTATACAGCGTCGCTCATCGCCCTCGGTCTTGTGTTGTTTCTGATTACCTTCATCGTCCTCGCCCTGGCCAAGCTGCTGTTGCTACGTCTGACCGCTCGGGAAGGCAAGGGCACATGAGGTCTCCGTCATGCTGACTCTCTATTCGCGCCGCAAGGTCATGAACAGCTTCTGGCTCGTGATGTCGGTTCTTGCAACCGCCTTTGGGTTGTTTTGGCTGGCGTGGTTGTTGTGGACCCTGCTGAGCAACGGGTTTCAATGGCTTGCCTGGAGCCTTTTCACACAGACCACCCCACCTCCCGGAAGCGCGGGCGGACTCGCGAACGCCATTGTCGGAAGCCTGGTCATGACTGCCGTGGGCATGCTGATCGGGGCACCGGTGGGGGTATTGGCTGGGACCTTCCTGAGCGAGTTCGGGCGCCAGTCGCGTGCGGCGCCGGTTATCCGTTTCGTTAGCGATATTCTGCTGAGCGCACCTTCCATCGTGATAGGCGTATTCGTTTATACGATCATTGTGCTTCAGACCGGGCATTTCTCCGGCTGGGCCGGCGCCGTAGCCTTGGCGCTGATCGCCATTCCCGTTGTGCTTCGTACGACCGAGGATATGTTGCGCCTGGTCCCGGACAGCACCCGTGAAGCGGCCGCTGCCCTGGGCGCGCCCCAATGGAAGGTGGTGGTATTGATTGTCTATCGCGCAGCTCGTGGAGGGATCGTAACCGGCGTGCTGTTGGCAGTGGCGCGTATTAGCGGTGAAACCGCGCCCCTGTTGTTCACCGCGCTAAACAACCAGTTCTGGAGCTCCAGTCTGAATCGGCCGGTTGCCAACCTGCCGGTGGTAATCTTTCAGTTTGCCATGAGCCCCTATGACGACTGGCAGCATCTGGCCTGGGCCGGTGCCCTGTTGATTACCGGGGGCATTCTGGTGCTCAATATCGTAGCCCGTATGATTCAGGGCACCGGAAAACGGGCGCGCTACTGACGCGAGTGAAGGTAAATCCGAACAGCCATCAAAGTTTGCCGATGAAACTCTGACCATGTCTACCAATCCCGAATCCAACCAGAACCAGAATAGTTCGAATTCGACCGTCCCGGAACTGAGCAGTCATCCGGTCGGAAAGTTTCCCGCCAAGATCTCGGTGCGGAATCTGAACTTCTTCTATGGTCGGCACCAGGCCCTGCACGATATCACGCTCGACGTACCCGAAAATCAGGTGACGGCATTCATTGGTCCCTCGGGTTGTGGAAAGTCAACATTGCTCCGCTGTTTCAATCGCGTGTATGAGATGTACCCGGGACATAAGGCGGAGGGTCAGATCCTTTTGGACGGGAACGATGTTCTCGCGCGGCCGATGGATCTCAACCGGCTTCGCGCCAAGGTCGGCATGGTGTTCCAGAAGCCGACACCGTTCCCCATGAGCATCTACGACAATATCGCCTTCGGCGTGCGCATGCACGAGCGCCTGGGTCGGTCGGCAATGCATGATCGCGTGGAATGGGCGCTGCGCAAGGCGGCCCTGTGGGACGAGGTCAAGGACAAACTGCGGGATAGCGGTACCGCCTTGTCCGGTGGACAGCAGCAGCGTCTGTGTATTGCACGGGGCATTGCAGTCAAACCGGAAGTGTTGCTGCTGGACGAACCGGCCTCGGCCCTGGATCCGATCTCCACGCTCAAGATCGAAGAGCTGATCAACGAGCTGAAATCGGACTACACGATCGTGATTGTCACCCACAACATGCAGCAGGCGGCCCGCATCTCCGACTACACGGCCTTCCTGTATCTGGGCAAGCTGATCGAGTACGACGACACCAACGTCATTTTTACGACGCCGCGCCACAAGGAAACGGAAGACTACATTACCGGCCGCTACGGCTAGCGGGCCTGGCACGGATCCCCGGTTCAACGCTTTTTCCCGGAATTTGTAATGATTTTCGGGGCCTCGCCCGCGCGTGGTAGACTCCGGTTCCAAGTCTTATGGCGGTGAAGACCGGTCCCCCCGGCGGCGACGGGTTGTGAACCCGGTCAGGTCCGGAAGGAAGCAGCCGCAGCAGCGCGCTCGGGTGCCGGGGTCCGGCTGGTCGGATCCGCCACCATTTTCCACAGGAATACGGGACGAGGTCGCGTGCGACGTTCGTCCAGGGGTGATGCATGAGCTACCAGGTGTTGGCGCGCAAGTGGCGGCCGCGAAGGTTCGAGGACCTGGTGGGTCAGGAGCACGTGGTTCGCGCCCTGGTCAATGCCCTGGACCACGATCGCCTGCACCATGCCTTCCTGTTTACCGGCACGCGCGGCGTCGGCAAGACCACCATCGCCCGTATCCTCGCCAAGTCCCTGAATTGCGAGGAAGGTGTCAGCTCCAAACCGTGCGGCAAGTGTCAGGCCTGTGTCGAACTCGACGAGGGACGATTTGTTGATCTGATCGAGGTCGATGCCGCATCGCGTACCAAGGTCGACGATACCCGCGAACTCCTGGACAACGTGCAATACGCGCCTACCCGCGGCCGCTACAAGGTCTACCTCATCGATGAGGTACACATGCTTTCCGGGCACAGCTTCAATGCCCTGCTCAAGACCCTGGAAGAACCGCCACCCCATGTGAAGTTCCTGCTGGCGACCACCGATCCGCAGAAGCTGCCGGTGACGGTTCTGTCGCGCTGTCTGCAGTTCAATCTGGTCCGGTTGACGCCGGAACAGATCGAAAATCAGCTGGAGCACATCCTTGGGAAGGAGGGGATTGAGTTCGAGAAGCCGGCGCTGGCCCTGCTGGCGGAGGGTGCCGACGGCAGCATGCGCGACGGCCTTAGCCTGCTGGATCAGGCGATTGCCTTTGGTGGCGGTGCCGTGCGTGAGACGGAAGTGCGTGAAATGCTGGGCACCATCGATCAGGACGTCGTCTGGCGTCTGGTCCAGGGCCTGGCGGAAAATGATGCCCATCTGCTGATGGGCGCGGTCGATCACGTGGCCCGTCACGGTATGGACTTTCCATCCGTACTGGAACAGCTGCTGCTTGGCCTGCATCGCATCGCGCTGGCGCAGGCGGATGCGCGGCTGGTGGAGCCATTGCATGTGGATGTGCGCGAACGGGCACTGGCCTTTGCCGGCAAGATATCGCGCGAAGATGTACAGCTGTACTACCAGATCGGTCTGATCGGTCGTCGCGATTTGCCCCTGGCCCCCGATCCACGCAGCGGTCTGGAGATGGTTCTCTTGCGCATGCTCGCCTTCCGCCCGGACCAGACCGGTGCCGCGGTCGGGCAGGGTGCCACCACCCCGGAAAGTGTGCCGGCAAAAGAGCGGCAATCGGCGCAGCCTGCCGCGGCAACCACCGTGAAGAACACAGCGACCGAGAAGGGTTCGGAACCGCCGACGCCGGGGCCCGCACCGGCACAGGCCAGCCGCGGCAACTGGGCCGAGGTCGTTGCCGCTCTGGGCCTTACCGGCGTCAACGCGCAGCTTGCAAATAACACCGTGGTCGAATCGCTTGTGGGCGACAAACTGGTTCTTACGCTGGAGGAGTCTCTTGCGCAACTGCACAATCGCGAACGCGAGGCGGCGCTGAAGGAGGCACTACAGGTCTATTACGGCCGGCCGGTGCGACTGGAGTTGCGTGTCGGGACGCCGTCAACGGAAACCCCGGCAGCGGCGCGCACGCGCGAAGATGAAGAAAAGCAACAGGCGGCAGTCGCCGCGATCGAGTCTGATCCCAATGTGGCGGCGCTGAAGGAGCAGTTCAATGCCCGCGTCAGCCCGCAGTCCATACGACCCAAGTAAGGCGACAGGAGCAAAGATGAAAGGTGGTCTCGGAAACCTCATGCGCCAGGCACAGGCCATGCAGGAAAATCTGAAAAAGGCGCAGGAAGAACTGGCGTCAATCGAGGTAACCGGCAATGCCGGCGGTGGTATGGTCTCGGTGACCATGACGTGTCGGCACGATGTGCGCAAGATCACAATCGATCCGGAACTGATGGGTGATGATCACGAGGTGCTCGAGGATCTTGTGGCAGCGGCATTCAATGACGCCGCCCGCAAGGTGGACGAAGAGACTGCAAAGCGCATGTCGGGGATTGCCGGTGGGCTCGGGATTCCCGGGTTGAATCTTCCGTTCTGACTCCATGAGCGATTCGCCCGCGATCGAGGAACTGAAGCAGGCGCTGCGCCGTCTGCCAGGTGTCGGTCCGAAAAATGCTCAACGCATGGCCCTGCACCTGCTGCAGCGGGATCGCGAGGGAGCAAAGCGCCTCGCAGCCGCTCTGACCAACGCCCTCGAACGCGTGCGCCATTGTTCCCGCTGCAACAATCTCAGTGAAGAAGACCTGTGTGAGATCTGTCGCTCGCCGCGGCGTGATCGTTCTCTTCTTTGCGTAGTCGAATCCCCCGCCGACCTGATCTCGCTCGAGCAGTCGGGAGCATTCCCGGGGACCTATTTTGTCCTCATGGGCCACCTGTCACCACTGGACGGTATCGGGCCAGAAGAGCTGGGAATCCCGCGACTGGAAAAACTGCTGGACGAAGGCGAAGTAAAGGAACTCATCCTTGCAACGAACCTGACGGTGGAAGGCGAGGCGACTGCCCACTATCTGGCGGAACTGGCACAGGCACGGGGGATTCGCAGTTCCAGAATCGCGTACGGGGTGCCGGTGGGCGGTGAGCTCGAATACCTCGATAGCGGCACCCTGGCGCGTGCGGTGCAGGGGCGTCGCGACGTGTAGCACGTCATCAGTTTCACAGGCAATAAAAACAAGAGACGGAGTGCCCGGCGATCGCGGGGGCGCAACCGTTCAGTTCTGTTACCAGGCAACAATGAAAAAAATACAGGAGGAAATTCGTGGAAAACTACACGGGAGCGGACGTTCTGTTCATACTGGCCGGTGCCGTCATGGTGCTGGCCATGCATGCAGGCTTCGCGTTTCTGGAAGTCGGCACTGTGCGAAGAAAGAACCAGGTAAACGCCTTGATGAAGATCCTGACGGATTTCTCCGTCTCCACCTTCGTTTATTTTCTTGTTGGATACTGGATCGCCTATCGTGCAAATTTCTTTTCCGGAGCAGAGGTCCTGTCTGTGGACCATGGCTATGATCTCGTCAAGTTTTTCTTTCTGCTTACCTTCGCCGCGGCCGTACCCGCAATCGTATCCGGCGGTATTGCCGAGCGCGCGCGTTTCTATCCGCAGTTGATGGCCACTGCCGTCCTGGTTGGCCTGGTCTATCCGTTCTTCGAGGGGATTGCCTGGAACGACAACTTCGGACTGCAGCAGATTCTGCAGACACATTTCGGAGCAAGGTTTCATGACTTTGCCGGTTCAGTCGTAGTCCATGCAGTCGGCGGCTGGATCGCCCTGGCCGCGGTGCTGCTGCTGGGTGCGCGCACGGGCCGCTACGCAAAAAACGGACAGGCCCATGCCATTCCCCCCTCGAACATCCCGTTTCTCGCCCTGGGTTCCTGGACCCTGGCGGTGGGCTGGTTCGGATTCAATGTCATGAGTGCACAGAAACTCGATCACATCAGCGGCCTGGTGGCAGTCAACTCCCTCATGGCGATGACGGGTGGCGTGTTGGCCGCCGTCCTCGTCAGTCGTAGCGATCCGGGATTCGCCCATAACGGGGCGCTTGCGGGGCTGGTGGCAGTGTGCGCTGGATCGGATGTCATGCACCCCCTGGGTGCGGCCGTGGTCGGTGGCGTAGCTGGAGCCATGTTCGTGTTTGCATTCGAACTGTGTCAGTACCGGTGGAAGATTGACGATGTGCTTGGCGTTTGGCCGTTGCACGGTTTGTGTGGCGCCTGGGGCGGCATCGCTGCCGGGATCTTTGGTTCCACCGAGCTCGGTGGCCGTGGCGGGGTATCGATCCTGTCGCAGGTGGCGGGTACGCTCGGCGGGATCACCATCGCCCTGGTCGGCGGATTTGTTATCTATGGAGCGATCAAGGCGGTGATCGGTATCCGGCTGGACGCCGAGGACGAATACCTCGGTGCTGACCTCGCCTTGCACAATATTGCCGCCTACCCGGAAGAAGAGCTCAGGGCCTGACCCGGGAGAGCCTGGGGCCGGAACGACAGCTGGAGCTGCAACGCCAGCTGTAGCGAGTGCGGGAACTGATCGGGCAGCTGCGCGAGCCGCACCTGCTATTCGCGCAACCGCGGCATCTGTTCCACCAGATTGCATGGACGGGTTCGATAATCGAGTTGCGCCTCGATCAAATTGTCCCAACCCGTCTTGCATGCACCGGAGGAGCCCGGCAGACAAAACAAATAGGTACCGTTGGCGACTCCGGCAAGTGCGCGGGACTGCAGCGTGGATGTGCGGATCTCATCGTACGAGATGGCACGAAACATCTCGCCGAATCCTTCAATCACCTTGTCCAGCAAGGGTTGGACCGCTTCCGGGGTGCCGTCTCGCCCGGTCACGCCGGTGCCGCCGGTGGTAATGATGGCATGGATGCCCGGATCGGCAATCCATTGTGAAACGATCGCGCGAATACGGTACACGTCGTCCGGTACGATGCGCTTGTCCGCGAGGGTATGTCCGGTCTTGTCGAGGCGGCCGGCCAGCATCTGTCCGGAGCGGTCCGTCTCTTCGGTGCGGGTATCGGAAATCGTGAGCACGGCGATGCGAAGGGGAATGAACTCCCGTTTTTTTGCGGTAGGTACCGGTTCGGTGTGGGCGGTGGACGATTCCATGATTCAGTCCTCCTGTCTGGGTTTCACATGATTCCGAAAAACGGTTGCACGTCGACGCGGCTTCCGGCCTCGACATTGCCACTGTCGCGGGCAAGGACGATGAAGCAGTTTGCCTGGCCCATGGACCGGAGTACGCCCGAACCCTGGCTGCCGGTACTGCGTACCACAAGTTCCCCGTCGTCATCGGGTTCCAGTATGGCGCGCTGGTACTCCGTACGGCCGGGACGTTTGTTCAAGGGGGTGGTGCAGCGCGCGCGCAGGAATGCAGCGGGTCGCACATTCGTCTCGCCCATAAGTCGACGCAGGGCCGGGGCCGCGAACTGATAGAAGGTCACCATGACCGAGACCGGGTTCCCGGGCAGGCCGAAGAATCGCGCATCGCCGATTTGGCCGAAGGCCAGGGGTCGTCCCGGCTTCATGGCGATTTGCCAGAAACCGACCTGACCGAGCTTCTCCAGGGTTTCCTTGACGTAGTCGGCGGCACCCACCGAAACCCCTCCGGACGTGATGACCACATCGGCGCACGCGGCGGCCTCATGGAACGCACTCTCGATCGCGTCGCGGTTATCGGGCACCACGCCCATATCCACGGGGTCCGCACCCAGGCGCCGGAGCATCGCATACAGGGTATAGCGATTGCTGTCGTAGATCTGGCCCGGCGCGAGCCGCTGACCGACGGAGCGCAATTCGTCTCCGGTGGAGAAGAATGCAACCCGCGGCCGCCGGTGCACCGTCACTTCGGCGCGACCGATGGAGGCGAGCAGTCCCAGGGCCGGCGGGTGGATGCGGGCGCCGGACTCCAGGACGATGGCGCCCCGGCGCAGGTCCTCGCCGGCCAGCCGCACGTTGTCTCCCCGTTGGTGATCTTCGGCAACCCGTACTGCACTTGCCCCGGCATCGACCTGTTCCTGCATGACGACCGTGTCGGCCCCGTCAGGAAGGGGGCTCCCGGTCATCACCCGTACGCATTGACCCTTGCCTACGCGGCCTGTGAACGGGTGCCCCGCCAGGGTCGTGCCGATGAGCGCCAGTTCGGTGGTCCCGTCCTCCGACAGATCCGCGGCGCGCAGGGCGTATCCGTCCATGGCCGAGTTGGTGTGCGCCGGTACGTCGACCGGCGACACAACATCCTCGGCAAGGACCCGCTCGAGTGCTGCGCGAAGCGCAAGCCTTTCCGTGCCCCGGACGGGCACGCAGTCGTTCAGGATGTAGGCCTGCGCCTGCGCCACGGTAAGCGCCTGTTTGGCGTGGTCGCCGCCGCAGCCTGCCGGATCCGATAGGGCGGGTTTTGTCATGACAATCTCCTCCAGGGTTCAGCGTCCCGCCTGCGCCCGGTGCTGCGGCACGTTGGCGAAGTCAAAAAGGAAGTCGATGATCTCGTCTGCGTGGTTCAGATTGAGCACCGGAATATGGGTCACCGATGGCAGCGGCGTATCGCTTGCAACCGCAACGATGTTGTCATCTTCGAGGCACTGCAGGGGGCGATCCAGTGCCCTGCGGTACAGTTCGATCTTGGGAAACGGCTCGGCCTTGAAACCTTCGACCAGAATCAGGTCCAGCGCTCCGGTATCCAGCAGCGGCAGCAATTCCGCCAATCGAGGCTCCGTCGTCGATTCGCGCTCAATGATCAACGCGGAACGGCGCGACGAACCAACCAGCATTTGTGTCGCGCCCGCCTTGCGCAATTCGTAGCTGTCCTTGCCCGGCTGGTCGGTGTCGAAATCGTGATGCGCGTGCTTGACAACCCCGACCCGCAAGCCCCGTGCCCGCAACCGGGGAAGGAGCCGGACCAGCAACGTGGTCTTGCCGGTACCACTAGGGGCGGCGAAGCCCAATGACGGCGGTTGCTTCATGACCATGGCACGGACGCCTCCAGCTCGGTCCGCTCTTCGGGACTGTTCACGTTCTGGAACCATTGCGGCGTGTCGTCGAAGTTGGCGACGGCCAGGCGGTGGCGGTTGTACCAGCGATCGATCTTGCGTTCACCGGAATCCAGAAAGGCGAGGAGATCAGGCAGCAGGTCGCGGCGGATCAGGGCGAATACCGGGTGCATACGCTCACCGTCGTGGGCAACACTGATTTGCGCCTGCTCGTGCTCGAGTGCCCAATACAGGCGATGCACCAAACCGGAGCCAACGAGGGGGCAGGCATTGATGAGCAGGGCGCTGACATCGGTACGCAGGACCCGGAGCACACGTTCAACCATAGGTCGGCCCTGGAACGGCACCAGTCCTTTGTCGATACCGCCCATGCGCCGGCTGCGGCCGCCGGCGAGAATCACGCCGGTAATATGTTCTCGCGGAGAGGACGTTTCGTTCATGGTTTCCTCTCCGTGCGCCGCCGCCAGCTGCGCACCAGTTGGTCGGCAATCATGCCGGCGACGAAACCGGCAGCGACGTTCCACAGGACAAGGACCGCGGTGGCACCGATCACCCATCGCGTTGGAACATCCGCGGGTCGAATCGACGACCGTGCTCCCAGCACCAGTTGCATACCGGCAAGCAGCAGGATCACGCCCAGAATGGCTGATGGAAACATGCGAAACATCGTCTCGATGGAGGTGCTGAAACCAAGCGCGAGCACCAGCAGGATCGTGCCGAGGATTACCGGCGCACCTCCGGTGCGGGCACCAAAACGTACGTGGGCCGCCATCCCGCCGGCCCCGTGACACATGGGGATACCGCCGGTGAGTGCACTTCCGAGATTCATCACGCCTGTGGAAATCATGAGCTTCCCCTCGCTCACCATGCGTTCGGGGAACAAACGGTTGTTCTCGCGCGTAGTCGCAATGACCGCATTGCCCAGAGTCAACGGCAATTGCGGCAGCGCGAGCAGAACCGTGCCGGTGACCAGATCGGCCCAGGACATGCCGGGCAGCGATGACACCGGAAGGCGGAGTTGGGGATGAATGACGCGCAATTGGTTCGCGAGCTCCGGATTCTGGATCAATGCGACAATAAAACTGAAGACCAGCAGCAACAACATCGTCGGAATTGCCTGGAAGCGGAGTAGCGCCACCGTCAGCAGGAACGTCACGATACCAAGGAGCCAGCCGTTGGCGACCATGGTCAATCCGGTCCAGGCCAGACTGAGCCCGAGGCCGACCACAATCCCGATGGCAACACCGTCGCTGATCCACGCCCTCAGGCGTTTCGCAAAGCCGGTCAGGCCGAGAACGAGCCAGAGTGCCCCGGTCACCAGCCCCGCCGCGGCTACGGTATGTATGCTGACTGCCGCATGGGCGGACTGTGCCGCCGCCGCTGCGCCGATAGCCTTCATGGGTTGAACCGGAACCGGGGTACCGTAGTGCATGCCGGATGCGACCATGGCAACCCCAAAGACGAACAGGACAGCACACGGATCCATTCCCACCACGCTGATATAGCCGACAACAAAGGGAATCAGGGTGCCGAGATCGCCGAAGGCCCCGGCCCATTCGTGCCGATCGAATCGATTGGACCACTTGATCCAGGGTGTGCGCCGGTCGCGGCGCGGCTTGCGGGAAGCCGGCCGTATACCTGTTGGTTCAGCGACTTTCATCGCCAAGCCTCGCGTGCGAGAAGGTCAGGAAACCGGGGAACGTGCGTTCGCGAGCGCCTGAGCCGGTGGTCACGGGTTGCAGCGCCGCTGTCGGCGGCACCAGGCGACCGTTGTGCAGTTCGAGATGGTGATCGGCGATCCCTGCCAGCGGCAGGAGTTCGTGGCTGGTTACCACCATGCCGACGCCGTCAGATTTGATACGTTGAATGAGAAAACCGAGTCGACTGCGCGCATTCTCGTCCAGACCGCTGAACGGTTCATCCATTAACAACACCCGTGGCTTCAGGATCAGGGCGCGCGCCAGGGCGACTCGTTGCCTCTCACCCCCGGAGAGTTCGCGTGCGTTGCGTTTTGCGAGGTGGGCGAGGCCACCCCATTCGAGTGCTTGTTGCACGCGCTCGTCATCATTGGTGCGCACCTGCCCGAACCGGCGCAGCCCATAGCGGACATTGTCCGTGACCGATCGATCGAACAGATAGGCCTGCTGGTGCAGGTAGATCACGTCGCGGCAATAGTGGCGACGTGCCGCGGCCCACGGCAGGTGTCGGTTCCGGTAGACCACGCCGGCTCCATCGGGTGGCGCCAGACCGGCGATGATCTTGAGCAGGGTGGTCTTTCCTGCTCCGTTGGGTCCAGTCAGAAGCAGGCACGTGCCGGACCGGATTTCGAGTGTGTCAATATCGAGCAGGCATCGGCCACCGGGTAGGGTTTTTCGCACACCCAGCAGTTGCAGCAGGGGTACGGAGGTGGAGCAGCCGTTCATCGCATTTCCCCCCGACCCTGCAGGATGCCTAGGAACACGTTCAGGACAAGCGCCAACAGCAACAGCACCAGACCGAGGGCAATGCCCTGGGCAAATTCACCCTTGCTCGTTTGCAGTGCGATGGCGGTCGGGATGTTGCGTGTGAAATTTTCGATATTCCCGCCGACCATGATCGACGTGCCGACCTCGGTAACGATGCGGGCGAAAGCGGCGATCGTCACGGCAAGCAAGCCGAAGCGCAACTCGCCCATTACCGTCCACATTGCGCGCCAGGGGGGCGCGCCCAGGGTGCGCGCTGTCTCCCACGCACGGCGGTCCGCCCCGGCGAGCACGCCATGCGCCATGGGAACCATGAACAGGAACGCAATGACGATCTGGCCGATGACCATCGCGCTCTGGGTGAACAACAGATGCAGATCTCCCAGTACACCGCGTCGGGTCAAGAGCATGTAGACAAGCAGCCCCACAACGACCGTGGGGACGGACTGCAGGCTTTGCAGCACCGTGGTGATCGGCAGTCGTGCGGGAAATCGGGTGTAGGCGAGCAGGAAGGCCAGCACCAAAGCGAGCGGTGCCGCGACGAGGATCGCGCGCACCGAAACGCTGAACGAAACCCCGACAATGTTCCATAGCGCCCTGTCACCCGTGACCAGGAGGTGCAGGGCGCGAAGGCTGGCTTGTCCGAAGTCCTCCACGGCGATCCCGGGGCGCTAGTGGCTGGTCCTCTCTGCGACCTTGAGCGGAATGGCCGTCGGCACGAACAGTTCCTTGCCATGTACGCGGTACTGGCCGATCAGCCGCTGCCCCTGGACCGAAGTCATCCAGCCGATGAAGGCCATGGCACCCTTGTAGTTCACGTCGGGATAGTGCGCCGGATTGACCGCCATAATGTGATAGGGGTTGAACAGCAGCTTGTCTCCCTGTACCAGCACCCGCAAGCCAAGCTTGTCCTTCAGCGCAAGCCAGGTCCCGCGATCAACCAGGGTGTAGCCCTGCATTTCGTCTGTCATGAGCAACACCTTCCCCATGCCCTGTCCTGCTGCGCGATACCACGAGCCGTGGGGCGTGATGCCAATGTCCTTCCAGAAGATCTTTTCTTTCTTGTTGGTTCCCGAGTCGTCGCCACGGGACACGAAGGTCGATTTGCTGCGGGCAATCTTCTGAAAGGCCGCTTTCGCGTCCATCATGCCGCGAATTCCCGCAGGATCGTTTTTTGGGCCGACGATAACGAAATCGTTGTACATGACATATCGTCGATTGACGCCATTGTCACCGGCCATGAATTTTTCCTCCGCGGGCGGGGCATGGACCAGCAGGACATCGGCATCACCGTCCTTGCCCATGCGCAGCGCCTTTCCGGTACCCACGGCAATGACGTGTACGTCGTACCCGGTATTCTTCTGGAACGTTGGGAGAAGGTAATCCAACAGGCCGGAATTCTGTGTACTGGTCGTGGTCGACAGGCGCAGGACCCTGGAATCTGCATGGGCGGCGCCCCAAACCAGCATCAGGGGAAACATGCACAATACAAGTAACAGTCGCAGCTTGTTCATGGTTGGCTCCATACAAGTGTTATGGCCGGGTGAAGCTGCCCTATGCAATTCGGATGCCACGGAACGGGAGCACTCGACGCGACGAAACCTGCGCGGAAACCCTGCTGTTATCAATGCATTCATTGACAGCCGGGTCAAACTGACTCAACATGATTCAAGTTGTATCAGTTTGACGCATGACCTGTGCGGATGTGGTGGTCTTGCGGTGTTCTTTCGCACAAGCGATCGATCGATTCTTCCGGTATCGCTGGCGTCTTCCAGACAAAAAAACTGAACAAACTGAAGGAGCCTTTTCCATGGAACAGGCCATCAGTGCTCCTCTTCCCACCGACGCGAAATCTCGCGCCCCGGATCCTTCGGCCAGGCGACGGACAGCGATCCTGGTCGTAGACGACGAGCCCGGAATTCGCACGTTCTTGCAACGTGCCCTGGCGGAAAACTACGGTCTGGTGGAAACGGCCGACTCCATCGCGGCCGCCGAGGAACTCAGGCGTCGCTATCGCTTCGATCTCATGCTCGTGGACATACGGTTGCCCGATGGGTCGGGTCTGGAGTGGGTGGGTTCACTCCAGCGCGAGGAAGAGACACCGGATGTCATCTTCATCACCGCGTACGCCGATCTCGAATCCACGATCCAGGCGGTCCGGTACGGAGCCAGCGATTTCATTCTCAAACCCTTTCGCCTGGAGCAAATTATCGCTTCGATCGAGCGCTGGTTTGCCCACCGGGAGCTAGCGGAAAAGAACCAGGTATACCGCCAGCATATCGACGGGCTGGTCGATCGAATCTATGGGAACCGCGGATTGCTCGGGCAGAGCGCCGCGATCCGCCAATTGAATGAAACCATCGCCAGGGTTGCGCCGACGCCGAGCTCGATCCTGATTGAAGGGGAAACCGGCACCGGCAAGGAACTGGCTGCCTGGGCGATCCACCGCTTCAGCGGCCGGAATGAGGCCTTCGTCCCCATAAATTGCGCCGGTATCCCCGT
>JARRJV010000049.1:0-17312 GCA_037388825.1 Acidiferrobacteraceae bacterium
CAGGCTACCGCGGGATACCGCCCGAAGCCAGAATCGTCGCACCCGGCAATCGATGGCCAAAAAAAGAACCGCCATGACCCCGCGGATGCGGGGCCATGGCGAGACGGTCTTGCATACGCCGTCTAGTGCGTCGCCGCGCCCGCGCCCCGGGGAACGCGGATGTCTTCTACCAGATGCTGGATGTGATCCGGCGGCGGGGCCGTCACTTTCGACACCACGTAGGCGGTGATGAAGTTGAGCAAGGCACCGACAGCGCCGAAGGATTCCGGCTGAATCCCAAACAACCAGTTGTCCGGCGTATTCGGCAGATTATTGGTGCCCGGAATGAACAACCACCCCTTGTACACGAAGATGTAGATCAGGGTCGTGCCCAGGCCCACCAGCATGCCCCACACGGCGGCGGTGTTGTTGATGCGCTTGTTGAAGATACCCATCATCAGCGCCGGGAACAGTGAGGATGCTGCCAGCCCGAATGCCAGGGCGACCACCTGTGCCGCAAAGCCGGGTGGATGCAGCCCCAGGAAACCGGCAACGATAATGGCACCGGCCATGGCAACGCGGGCCGCCGTCAACTCCTGGGTTTCCGTGATATGTGGCGTGAACACACCCTTGAGCAGATCATGGGAGATCGCCGAGGAAATCGCCATCAACAAGCCGGCCGCTGTAGACAAGGCCGCCGCGATACCTCCCGCCGCCACCAGCGCAATCACCCAGTTGGGCAGCTTCGCGATCTCCGGATTGGCCAGCACCATGATGTCGCGGTCCACTTTCAGCTCGTTCTGGTCGGCGGCCTTGCGATATTCGATCCGTCCGTCGCCGTTCTTGTCGTCGAACTTAAGCAGACCGGTCTGCTCCCAGTTCTTGAACCACTGCGGACGTTGATCGTATTTCAGGGCACCTTCCGGCGAACTGATCTCACCCGGCTGCACGGTCTTGATCAGATTGTAGAACGCCATGCCGCCCACTGCCGGTGCGGTGGTGTACAGGATGGCGATGAACACCAATGCCCAACCGGCGGATGCGCGCGCATCACGGACCTTCGGTACGGTGAAGAAACGGACGATCACGTGCGGCAAGCCGGCTGTGCCGATCATCAGCGACAAGGTCAGCAGCGTCATATTCCATGACGTGCCTTTCTGCGCCGTGTATTGGGCAAAACCGAGATCGGTTACCACCTCGTTAAGCTTGGTAAGCATATGCACGCCGCTGCCGTCGGACAGGGTGCTGCCGAGACCCAACTGCGGCAATGGATTGCCGGTCAGGGTCAGCGAGATGAAGATGGCCGGCACCGTGTAGGCGAAGATCAGCACCACATACTGCGCGATCTGCGTGTAGGTAATGCCCTTCATGCCACCAAGCACCGCATAGACGAACACGATGGCCATGCCCACGTACAGACCGATATCGTAGGGCACCTCCATGAAGCGTGAAAAGGCCACGCCAATGCCTTTCATCTGCCCGATCACGTAGGTGATCGACGCCACGATCAAACAGATGACCGCGACGATGCGCGCCGTCTGCGAGTAGTAGCGTTCGCCTATGAACTCCGGCACCGTGAATTTGCCGAACTTGCGCAGGTACGGCGCCAGCAGCAGGGCCAGCAGCACATAACCGCCGGTCCACCCCATCAGATAGACCGAAGCATCGTACCCCATGAACGCGATCAACCCCGCCATGGAGATAAAGGATGCCGCGGACATCCAGTCTGCCGCTGTTGCCATGCCATTGAGCACCGGATGTACGCCCCGGCCCGCAACGTAGAACTCGCCGGTGGCGGTGGCGCGGCTCCAGATGGCGATACCAATGTAGAGCACGAACGTCGCAGCAACGACGATCCAGGTTAGTGTAGTCAGATTCATGTTCTCCTCCCTCTGCCCTAGTCTTCGTGGACGTCGTATTGGCGATCAAGCTTGTTCATACGCCAGACGTAGAAAAAGATCAGGGCCACGAACGTATAGATGGACCCCTGTTGGGCGAACCAGAATCCAAGTGGATATCCGCCGATGGACAAGTGGTTCAGGGGCTTGGCAAACCAGATACCCAGGCCGTAGGAAACGACCAGCCATATCACGAGACAGATTGCCATGAGTTTCAGATTTTGTTTCCAGTACTCCGCTGCTGTGCCTGATGATTTCATTGTCTTCGCTCCTGTTTTTGGTTTCAGACGCTTTGCCGCTTCGTACCCCTTTCTGCGCGGGGTTGCCTGCGATTTCAACGACCTCCCCGGGCCTGGCCGATGACGGACATCGAACCGGGCCTGGTTGCCGATCGCATTGCACTTCCCTCCTCTTTCCCGCCGACGGTTTCCACGCCGGCGTGAAACCCTATAACTGGTAGTCCAGCGCCAGCCGCGACTGCAGCCGGCGGGCCTGGCGAAAACTCTCTTTCAACACACGCTGGTTGACGGCATTCAGCGTATCCGGATCGAGATGGTTGCCCAGGTCCTCGCCGCGTTCCGCCTGCTCGTGGTGGGCGCGCATGCGCAGCAGCTGGATGTATTGATAGGCCTCGATCCAGGTATCCGCATCCGCCTGCCGAATCGCCCGGGTTCGCGCGACGTCCCGCAGGCGCGCAATGGTATTGGTTGCCGTGACCCCGTTTGCGAATGCCAGGATGCGGGCGCCATCGACGAAGGGCGTGACACCCTGCAACTTCAGATCAATGGTGTGCGGATGGCCGTCATGGCCGGATGACACCTTGAGGTCCCCGAACAGGCCGAGGGCCGGTCGGATTCGCAGGGCATTGGCCGCCATTTGCCGGCGAAAACGGCTGTTTTCCTGCACACGGGCAGTGAGCCACTCCCGCAGCGCGGCCGCCGGTGCCGGGTCGCCATACAGCGGCCGAAAGTCGAAATAGATCGTGGCATTGAGCAGGTGTTCCGGTGTCCCGTGGTCGATCCAGCGTTCGAAGCGGTCCTGCCACTCCCTCGTGCTGAGACAGCAATCGGGGTTGCTCGCCATCACGTTGCCCGGGCACAGCGGGAAACCGCATCTCGCCAGGGCATCATTGATCCGGCGGGCAACGGGCAGGAGTGCTTCGCGCACTTCCCCGGACGTAGCGCCATCGGGCAACTCGAACAGGATTCCGTTGTCCTGGTCCGTCTTGAGCGTCTGCTCGTAGCGCCCTTCGCTTCCAAACGAGAGCCAGGTAAATGGGGGGCAGCCCGGCCCTTGTTCCGCCAGCACCAGGTCGATGATTCGACGCGTAAGTCCGTCGTTGAGTTCGGTTACGATCTGGTTTAACTGATCGACCGACACTCCCTGGGCAAGCATCTGCATTACCAGGCGCCGCATGTCGTCAACGAGATCCGCCAGAGCGTCGACGCTATCCGCGCCGGCGATAGCCTGACTGAGGCCAACAAGCCCGATGCGCTGAAGCGCGAACAGGTCTCGTTCCGAAACCACGCCCGTGAGCCGCCCATCTACGTCAACCACGCACAGATGGCCAACCCCACGGCGCGTCATGAGCAGGGCCGCCTGGTGCGCGAGCGCGTCGGCATTCAGGCTCAGCACATCCCGGCTCATGACCTCCCGTACCGGGTTGCCAAGAGAAATCTTCGGAAGAACCACCCGCGCAAGCAGATCGTGCAGGGTGAAGATACCCAAGGGCCGCCGCTCCCGGTCCGTGATCACCATGCTCCCAATTCGCTCACGGTTCAGTGCGTCGAGCACCCGTTCGAGGGGATCGTCGGCTTCGCAGCTAACCGGCGCACGGCGCACGAGTTCGCCGACCGGGGTGTTCAGGGGCCCGGCTTCGGAACCGGGTGCCGGGGTACGCAGCTGCAGACTGCGCAAGGCATCGTCCAGCAGATTTGCCAGCCGACGGGTACAGAAATCGTGAAACGGGGGACTCTTTTGAAGTAGCGAGCGGAAGTCCTCGCCTTCGAGTTCGAATACCAGGGTATCGTCCACGGCCCGATGGATCGTATGAACCGGGCGGTTGGCCAGGAGTGCGCCGATGGGAAAAGCTTCCCCGGCGACAAGTTCCCAGGCTTCGTCACCGGACTGTGCCGATTCCCCCCGGACCCTGCCCTGGCGAATGATATACAGGCGCGACGCCGGACCGTCGCCGGGCTCGGTGATTACCTCACCCCGCGAGAACGTTGCCGGTTTCAGCTGCTTCGCCAGTAACTCCCTGTGTTCAGGCGCCATCTGGCTAAATGGCGCGTGCTGGGCCAAAAACTCGAGTACCGGCAGAAGCGTTGGCGCTTTTTGTGGCACAGTTTTTTGCACGCGTTTTTCCGCAGGATCGCGAAAGGCCGGGGACACTTCGCCCTGAATCCCGCTTGCGGGATTCACAGTTCCGGTCCATGGGCCATCGGGCTAGCCTAGCAGATTTGTGGATTCCAACGCCAACCGCCATACGCCCTGGCCGGGACACGCGGAAAGCCCCGCAAGCGGGGCTTTTTCTTGCGTGCGTGCCATGGAATGCTATTTGGCGGCGATTTCCTCCAGCGCGCCGGCGACGGGGCTGACTCGCCGCCAGCGTATTTCGTCCCCGCCTTTTGCGGGGCCGTCAATGTTTGTGGTTGCGTTCCCCGCCGCGCTGTTTTCAAATAAGTGATTCCTACGATTAACGCACTATTCTTTAAGGGAAATGATGGAAGCGCGCGTTCTCCGGGTTGAAGAGTATGTAATCGAACAGGAGCCTTATTACCAGGCAATCGATCAGGAAATCGAGCTGTTCGAAGCCGCCTACGCCAACGGCCTGCCGGTGCTACTCAAAGGCCCCACGGGCTGCGGCAAGACCCGATTCATGGAACACATGGCATGGCGCCTGAAACGGCCGCTGATCACGGTCGCCTGCCATGACGACCTCACCGCCTCCGATCTCGTGGGACGATACCTGATTGCCGGCGGCGAGACCGTGTGGGTGGACGGTCCCCTGGCCCGTTCGGTACGCGCCGGGGCGATCTGTTACCTGGATGAGGTCGTGGAAGCGCGCAAGGACACCACCGTGGTCATCCATCCCCTGGCGGATGATCGCCGCGTGCTGCCGATGGAGAAGACCGGTGAACTGCTGGAGGCCCCGCCGGAGTTCGCCCTCGCGATTTCCTACAACCCGGGATACCAGAGCGTGCTCAAGGACCTGAAGCAATCCACGCGTCAACGTTTTGTCGCCATCGAATTCAACTACCCGGCGCCGGAACTGGAGATCGAGATCATCATGCGTGAATCGGGTATCGACCGGAAAATGGCAGAGAAGCTCGTCAAGTTTGCCGCCATGACACGGAACCTCAAGGACAGCGGCCTGGACGAGGGGGCCAGCACGCGTCTGCTGGTGCACGCCGGCAAACTGATGAACTCCGGCATCGACCCCGTGAACGCCTGCCGCGGTGCCATCACCGAGACCCTGACCGATGACCCGGAGATGCTGATCGCTGTAAACGAACTGAGTTCGTCGGTCTTCTAGCCCTGCAAGGACAGGCCGACTGCCGCTCACCCGCAACATGGCCAAAGAACCACTCAGCGCCGAAGCAATCGAAGACCAGCTGGGCGAACCACTGGAACCGGTGCTGTCTTCACGCCGCACGGCCACCGCACAGGCACAATCCCTGGCCCCGCTTGGCCGCACGCAACAGGAATTCGCCCTCCACTGGACCGGCATCATCGCCAAAACCAACGCCGAACTCGCCTACCAGTTCGTCAGCCAGGCGGCCGAGGCCATGACCCTGATGTCCCTGGAAGATACGGAAGATTGGGTCGTCCAGGCCATGGATGCCTACGACAAGAAGGGTCTGTTTGCCGCCACCGCGGTGATGAAGGAGGTGCGTGATTTCGTATCCCAATCGGAGCAGAAGACCCGGGGGATCTCGTTCGAGGAGGTTTCCGGTGTACTGGAAATCTTCGTACACGGTCTCTCGGGGCGGCGACTGAAGCTTGAGCCCTCGGAAGAGACCTGGACCGACACGGGGACGCTACACCTGCCCCGCCGCATCGCCCGCTTCGCTGAACGTGAAGACAACTACCAGTTGTACAAGACCATCGTCGCCCACCTTTGGGCCCAGACCCGCTTCGGCACCTTTCGGCGCAGCGCCAGCGGCGAGGGGCTGGTTGCACACCTCGACCGTTTTCCTGACCCCGTTCGCGCGGGCACCATCTTTCATGCCCTGGAAACCGTGCGTCTGGATGCCTGCATCGAACGTGAACTGCCGGGACTGGCCCGCAGCATCGCCACAGTGCAGAACCGCGCCGGTGCCATCGAATACGACCAGGCCTGGAGCCAGGCCCTTGAGCGTGTACGCGAACCAGGGGTTACGGCCGAGGACTTGCTGTCCCTGGTTGAAGTACTGTGGGATCACGATATTCCCGACGCCCGTTGCTACCAGGGCATACTCCACCCCGGTCACGCCGAAGCGGTGATGCTCGAGCGCATGGAGCGGGAAAAGCAATTGCTGCAAATGGCCCTCGCCGGCATGACCGAGGATGGCATGATCGACGAAAATACCGAATCCGGTTCCGCAATTCCGCCATCGGCCCCCAAGCACTTCGAACTGCGCACACCGGGGGAACGCGAACAGCTGCCCGAGGACTTCCTGTTTGAACTGCGCCTCGAAGGCAAGCCCATGTCACCGCCGCCCGAGGTGCGGGCCCTGATGCAATCCATACTTCAGGACCTGGGCGATATCCCACCGGACTACCTGGTGGCGGGCGGCGACGGTGACTACGACCCGCGGGCAAGCGCAGAGAAACGCCCCGAGGACGTGTGGAAAGGCTCCGACCACGGGGAAGACACGTTGCTCTATCCGGAATGGGACTATCGCCGCCGCCACTACCGCAAGGACTGGTGCGTGCTGCGGGAGATGGATGTGCATCCCGATACCGAACCCTTCGTACAACAGACCCTGAAGAAATATCACGGAGAACTGCAACACCTGCGCAAGTCCTTCGAGGCCCTGCGCGGCGAAAACCGGCTGATGAAAAAGCAGTCCGACGGTGACGACGTGGATTTCGATGCCCTGGTCGAAGCCCTCGCCGATCTCAAACAGGGAATGGAAATGCCGGACCGACTGTTTACGCGGACGCACAAAGTGGAACGCAATATCGCCGTCATGTTCATGGTGGACATGAGTGGCTCCACCAAGGGCTGGATCAACGACGCCGAGCGCGAATCCCTGGTGCTGCTGTGCCATGCCCTGGAGATCCTGGGCGACCGCTACGCGATCTACGGTTTCTCCGGCATGACCCGCAAACGTTGCGAGCTTTACCGCATCAAGCGCTTCGATGAACCCTATTCCGAAGTCGTCGAGCAACGCATCACCGGCATCAAGCCCCAGGACTACACCCGCATGGGCGTAACCATACGCCACCTGTCCCGGTTGCTGAACGAGGTCGAGGCCCGCACCAAGCTGCTGGTCACCCTGTCCGATGGCAAGCCCGACGACTTCGATGGCTACCGTGGGGAGTACGGCATCGAGGACACGCGCCAGTCCCTGATCGAGGCCAAGCAGGACGGCATCCACAGCTTCTGCATCACCATCGACACCGAGGCGCGGGAGTACCTGCCGCACATGTACGGCGCCGTGAATTACACCATCATCGATGACGTCCGCAAGCTGCCGTTCAAGGTGGCGGATATTTATCGGAGGTTGACGTTGTAGTTTGCTTGTCGCTTCGCGACTACTAGTCCGGGCTGGTCCGGACGGCCCAGTTACTTTTCTTTGTACCGCCAAAGAAAAGTAACCAAAAGAAAGCGGCCCCGGTCGCTCACCCGCTGCGCGGGTCCCCTGTGCTCCTCCCTCGGACCGGGTGCTCGGGAACTCGCCGGCCGGGAAAACCGCCCGGCGCGGGCTCGACACCCCTCGCACTTTGTCCGGTCCTCACTGCGGTGCTCGGTGAGCTCCGACGGGGAATCAAGACAATCCGCGGATTAGGAATGTCTGCTATTGGCCAATTGCGGACATTCATGCCAGTGTTAACGATAGACCACGCTTGCGAGCCCTCTGTACGTGAGTCAGGTTTCATCACGTCGCGTGATTCGCGCGGTTATGAGTATTGCACTAAAGAAGGGCAAGCCGACAAGAAGTACCCCTGCAATAGATTCCGAGAGAACCTCTATCATGGCCTGCCATGGATTGCCTTGCTCCCATAGATTGGATGGCAGCAGCGCCACGGCTATCGCAGGTATCGACCAACTCCCAACCAACAATCCAGAGATACTCTTGCTATTGAACCATCCCTTTTTCAACAGGGCAGCACAAGCAGGGACCGCAATAAACCCGAGAACGGGCAGCACAATCAACAAGGAGAGAATCGCCAGATAAATCGTCCATCCCGGCACAGTCGACCATCGCGAAGCCTCCTCAAGCAGACCTTGATCAACGCGGCTCGAAAATTCGCTGTAGGACGACCAGAAGCACAACAGTGCCAGTCCAAGGAATGACGCCCCATAGCCAGCGGCAAGCGGCCTGACGCCAAATTCCTGGAAGGACGAACCCATTACGACACGCCAGATGGCGAACGGAATCGCCAATCCAGCCGCTATCAAGACCAGTCCGAGGGGCCTTGTAAGGGAGTAGAAGATCCAGTCTGTCGCCACGGCTACTTCCTCGCCACACCCACGGGTCAGGATTGGTCACTCCAAGAAGATCAACAGAATGGCCGAACCCGCCTGATTTACGCCCCGTCCGCTTTGAATTGATAGCAGACAACTTTGGTCTAGTGAAAACATACTAGCACTGCCCCGCCCATCACGCATTGGCGCGACGGCAGATGGGCAATACTCCCGTGTCCGCCGCCGAGACCGACGCGGAAAACCGGCGAATCGCGAACCGCTGTTCGAGCCCGAGCCAGTCGCAAGGCTGGCCGGCGAGTTCGGTTCGCGTTACCGGTTTTCAAGGAAGGACGAGGGGAGCCGAAGGCCAAGGACCCGGGGGTCTTTTCTTTTTGGGTACTTTTTCTTTGGACAAGCAAAGAAAAAGTACCTGGGCTGTCCGGACCAGCCCGGACTAGTTTGCGTCGCGGAGCGACACCAAAACTAACCCCCCTCCCGGTAATGCCCATCCGTCCAGCACCGCGGCAACGCCTCATCCGAAGGGAACACCAGCTCTGACTTGGCGAAGGATGTCGGCTCCTGCAACTCCTCGCCGGCGTGCAGGCGCCCGCTGACCTCGGTCTGGAACGGATCAAAAAGGCTCGCGGTATCCAGTACCTCGACCAGGTCCCCGGAGGGGATGTGTTTCAAATACATGGGCAAACTCCCGGAAACAAGGGGTAAAACGATTGTTCCTGCTTCTGCCGCAGCGGTCCAGCGCGGGGCCGAATTCGATGGAAGTCATTGACAGGCAAAAGAAAAAAACTACTATATTTAGTATATCTATAACGATATCTTAACCAGTATAAGTGCACAACAACCCAACGGACCACGATGGATTCCAAGTCTGATTGGGGGAGAGGGGAAAGTGGCGGAAGCATTTCGACCACAGAAAGCCTGAATCAGGCTTTCAACGAGTTCCTCAATATCATTGACGATGACAGCGAGGTCCTGGCCCGGTACCGGGACATCCTGGGGCGCAATGATGAGGAGTTCGCGGTGGTGTTCTACGACTATCTCCTGGACTTCCCCGCAACCGCCGATGTCATCCACCGCTATCAGGATAGTGGGGGGATGCTGCGCGACCTGGTGCAAAAACAGACCCGGCACCTGCGCAATCTGCTTGCGGGGGATGTAAGTAGCCGCGCGGCGGAGCACCTCAAACACATTGGTGAAATCCATTTCAGCTACGGGATCGAACCAGCGTGGATCATGGGCGCCTACCTGCTTTATCTCCAGCATCTTCGGTCCATCGTCTATGGCGACCCGGACATTGCAGACGCCGACCGGCACTGCCTGGAAAAGAGCCTGACCAAACTGCTGTTCCGCGACATGGGGCTTCTCCTTGAGGGCAGCTGGGACGCGGCCTTTTCCGAATTGCAGGCGGAACGGGACCTGGTCGCGGCGCTGGAGCATCAGATGACCAGCCTGCTGTCCAACATCCCACAGTTGCTCTGGTCGGTGGACGTTGAGAGCAACCAGCCGCTCTATGTGAGCCCCAATGCAAGGGAAATCTGCAAACGGGACATCAGCATGCCTATCCCGTGCGAGAACTGGACGATACCGGAAGACCGGGAACAGGTGGCCCGGGCGTGGGAACTCGCATTGAAGGGCGAGCGCGTCGAGGTTGAGAGCCGGGTCCACGACCCGGCTTTGGGTCATCGGTGGTTTCGACGGGTTTTTAATCCGTACATGAACCCAAACGGAAAGGTAATCCGCATCGATGGAGTTCTGGAAGATGCCACGGCATCCAAACTGACGCGGGAACGCCTGCACGAACTCGCCACCACAGACAGTCTGACCGGGTTGCCGAACCGCACGCTGTTCCATGACCGGCTCAAACAGGCTGTAGCCCGCGCCAGTCGAAAGGGCTCAGGACAGGTTGCGCTGCTATTGCTGGATCTGGACCACTTCAAGGAGATCAACGACACCCTGGGTCATCCGGCGGGGGATGAGGTTCTAATAGCGGTTGCATCGCGCCTGCGCTCGGTTCTGCGTGAGTCCGATACCCTGGCCCGCTTTGGCGGCGACGAATTTACCGTCGTGCTTGGGGATACCCCGGATGTGCGCAAAACCGCGCAGGCGGTGGCACAGAAGATCAACGCCGCGTTTGACCAGCCAATCCGTTACCGCGACCACGAGCTCTATATCGGTGCCAGCGTCGGCATCGCCCTCTATCCCGAGCATGGCAAGGATGTGGACACCTTGATGAGCCGCGCCGATATTGCCATGTACAGCAGCAAGGCGTCGGAATCGGGCTACCTGTTCTATGACGAGAGCGAGGGGGCCAATACCGAGCGCCAGCTCCTGCTATCCGGCGACATGCGCAGGGGCCTGGTCGACGGCGAGATTGAGCTCCACTACCAACCCAAGATCCGGCTCAAGGATGGCGTGGTCACCGGAGTGGAGGCCCTGCTGCGCTGGAATCACCCGGACTTTGGCTCGATTCCGCCGGACGAATTCATACCGCTGGCCGAACGCTCCGGTTTCATTCATCCGGCGACGGACTGGGTTCTGGAATCGGCGATCCGGCAATGCAGTACCTGGCATGAAGCAGGACTTGAGTTGCATATCGCCGTCAATCTGTCGGCTAGAACCTTCCGGGACCAACGCCTCACCGCCCGCCTGAGGAAGCTGTTTGAGTTGTGGGATTTCGATCCCCGTTGCCTCGAAATCGAGATCACCGAACACGCCCTCATGGCCGATATCGAGGTTGCCCAGCGGGTGCTGCAGGAGATCAGCGAGATGGGGACGACAATCTCCATCGATGATTTTGGCACCGGCTCCTCCTCCCTCGCCTACCTGAAGAAACTTCCGATCGACAACCTCAAGATCGACAAATCGTTTGTGGTGGATATGGCGACGGATGAGAACGATGCCGTCATCGTGCGTTCGACCATTGACCTGGCCCACAACCTCGGTCGCCACGTCATCGCCGAGGGCATCGAGAACCAGGACACCCTGCACCTTCTGGAGATGTTGGGCTGTGACAGTGGCCAGGGATATCTCATCGCCAAACCGATGCCCGCCGTGAAGTTCGAATGCTGGCTGCGCGAGTCGGACTACCGCCTTTCCCGCTGATCTCCGCTTTTATCTCGCGACCCGACACGGTACCCTGCTGGCATTGTCGGTCCTCCGGGCCCGTTTCGCTTTCCATATCCTGAATGTCTCCTTCCTCGTACCCGGTATGCGCCGCGAGTTCGGGGGCTGCGCCGGCAATATCGCCTACAATCTGTCCCTGCTCGGCGGAACCCCGCTTCCCATGGGCACGGTCGGGAACGACTTCGGGCCCTACGCCGACTGGATGGACCGGTGCGGAATCCCGCGCACCCATGTGCGCGTGATCGATGACAGCTATACCGGCCAGGCCTTCATCACCACGGACATGGACGACAACCAGATTACCGCCTTCCATCCGGGCGCCATGGGCCAGTCCCACGCCAACCGGGTTCAGGACGCCAGCGGCGTTCGCCTCGGTATCGTATCCCCTGATGGCCGGGACGGCATGATCGATCATGCGGCGCAATTCGTCGACGCGGGAATTCCTTTCGTATTCGATCCCGGCCAGGGTATGCCCATGTTCAATGGCGAGGAGCTGCTGACCTTTGTCGATCAGGCAACCTGGGTCACGCTAAACGACTACGAGGCGCAGTTACTGCAGGAACGCACCGGGCTTTCCCTGGACCAGTTGTCGCGTCGCGTGGATGCCCTCATCGTCACCATGGGCGGTGATGGCTCGAGTATCTATTCCGGGGGGCAGAACCTGCAGATTCCCCCGGCCCGCGCCCAGGCACTGCAGGACCCCACCGGCTGCGGCGACGCCTATCGCGCCGGGCTGCTCTATGCCCTGGAGCACAACATGGATTGGGAAACGGCCGGCCGAATCGCCGGGCTCATGGGCGCGATCAAGATCGAGCACCACGGAACACAGAATCACCGTTTCGACATGGATGCATTTCGCGATCGGTTCAACCGGGAGTTCGGCTACCAGTTCTAGCCACCCAAGGCCGGGGGATTCGGCATGACTCAGGCCCGCACCGTCACGCTCATCGACGCCCTGCAAGACCCCGGGCGCTACCCTCATCCGGTTGACCGGATCACGGTGATCGAGACCCACATCTCCTGGGTCGTGCTGACGGGTCCCTTCGCCTACAAGATCAAGAAGCCGGTGGACCTCGGCTTCCTCGACTTCTCCACCCTCGAACGGCGCCGGTTCTACTGCCAGGAGGAGCTGCGCCTCAATCGCCGGCTGGCCCCCCGACTCTATCGCGCCGTCATCGCTATCGGCGGCCCGGCCGAAGATCCCGTCCTGGGCGCGGACACGGACATCATCGAATACGCCGTGCAGATGGTGCAGTTCGACCAGGCCGATCGCCTCGACCACAGGCTCGAACAGGGCCGCCTCGAAGCAGGTCAGATCGACGCCCTCGCCGAGGAGCTTGCCCGTTTCCACGGCCAGGCGGCCATCGCCCCTGCGGACAGTGACTACGGGTCAGCGAAGGCGGTGCGGCGACCGGTATTCGAGAACTTCGAACAAATCGAACCGCGGCTGTCCGGTGCCAGGGAACGAACACGTCTGGCCCGGCTACTGCGGTGGTCGGAACGGGAAGCCGGGGAACTGGAACCCGTCTTCACCCAACGCCGCGCCGAATCCCGCGTACGCGAATGCCATGGCGACGCCCACCTGGCGAACATGGTGTGGTACCAGGGCGAGGTACTGTTGTTCGACTGCCTGGAGTTCGATCCGGAGTTGCGCTGGATCGACGTCATGAGCGAACTCGCCTTCGCCATCATGGATCTGCAGGCCCGCGGCCAAGCTGAATTCGGCAGGCGCTTGCTGGATCGATACCTGCAACAAACCGGCGACTACGGCGGTCTTCGAGTACTGCGGTTCTATCAATGCTATCGTGCCCTGGTACGGGCCAAGGTGGAGGCGATCCGGCGCAGTCAGGACAAGAACGCGACGACGTCACAGCCCGACACGGCCGATCCGTGTCATGCCTATATCGATCTGGCCGGGAGTTACATGAAAACACCGTCGCCAGCACTGATCATCACCTGCGGCGTTTCCGGTTCGGGAAAGACCGTCGCGACCGACCGCCTTGTGGAAGAACTGCCGGTGATCCGGGTTCGCAGCGATGTCGAACGCAAGCGCCTGTTCGGCTTCACTCCGGCCGAGCGCACCGGCACCGAGGCCGCCAGTACCGTGTATGGCCCGGAAGCGGGCCGCCGGACCTATGAACGCCTACGGAACCTGGCCCGGCAAATCGTCGGTGCGGGGTATCCCGTGGTGGTGGACGCCACCTTTTTGCGCGCTTCCTGGCGGAAAGAATTTCGCCAACTGGCGGCGGACCTGGATATTCCCTTCCTGATCCTGGAATTTCACGCCCCGGTTCCGGTACTCCGCCAACGGGTAGCCGACCGCCTGCATCGAAGACAGGATGCCTCCGAGGCCGGCCTGGAAGTACTGGAAAAACAGCTTGGCGAATGGGAGGGACTGACTCCCGACGAGGAAAAACACGCTTTTTCCCTGGATACAACCGCTTCGGAAGCGCCGGCTCGACTCCTGCGGGACTTGCGCCGGATCCTGGGGGAGGACCCGCCGGGGCATACCTATATATAAGGCCAGCTCCCGGACCCGCAGCCCTGCGCCCAGCTCCCGGTTTCTTCCCGCGCGTACACAGCTTATCCCCGCGATTTCCACAGGTCTGTGCCTTGTGCAAGGAGGCGAAAGTTTTTTCAATACAGACCCAAAATCTTTTGCAAATAGAAAACTTTTCAGACACACTATTTGCCGTTTTCGATCGTAGGTAACCACAACATATAGTGGTCTTAGGGTACGATCAGCGTCTCACCACCTGTTAGAAGCTCACCGGCGGACCGCCGGTACAACAAGGAGGAGGTAACTCCCTTATGAAGGTCGCCGAATACCCAGTAGAACAACACTCCCCTGTGGAAATACCGCTGCAGGCGGCCTCGCACGACATCTGGGACAAGAAATACCGATTGAAGGACAAGAATGGCGGCATCGTCGACGATACGGTCATCGACACCTACCGGCGCATTGCCCGCGCCCTGGCGGACGTGGAAACCACTCCGGAAAAACAGGAGCATTGGTTCGGTCGCTTCGTCTGGGCCCTGGAAAACGGCGCCATCCCCGCGGGCCGCATCACCTCCAATGCTGGCGCCCTGGAGCACAAGCCCGCCACCAGCACCATCAACTGCACCGTATCCGGCACCGTGCCCGATTCCATGGATGGAATCCTCAGCAGCGTGCATGAGGCCGGGCTCACGCTGAAGGCCGGCTGCGGCATCGGATACGAGTTCTCCACCCTGCGCCCCAAGGGCGCCTTCGTCAGCGGTGCCGGCGCCTACACCTCGGGTCCGCTTTCGTTCATGGATATCTTTGACGCCATGTGCTTTACCGTCTCCTCCGCCGGTGGCCGCCGCGGCGCGCAAATGGGAACCTTCGACATCTCCCACCCGGACGTGGTCGATTTCATCCGCGCCAAACGCGAGGACGGCCGCCTGCGCCAGTTCAATCTGTCGTGCCTGATCACCGACGAGTTCATGCAGGCGGTCAAGAACGACGAGAACTGGGATCTGGCCTTCCCCACCAACAAGCAGGAATACGACAATCCGGACAACCTCATCGTCTGGCGCGAATGGCCCTCGACCACGGGCTATATCAGCAACGAACTGGGCCAGGTGGCGTGCAAGATCTACAAGACCATGCCCGCGCGCAGGCTGTGGAATCTGATCATGGCCTCCACCTACGATTACGCGGAACCGGGATTCATCCTCATCGACCGCATCAACGAGATGAACAACAACTGGTTTTGCGAAAATATCCGTGCAACCAACCCCTGCGGCGAACAGCCATTGCCGCCCTATGGCTCCTGCCTGCTGGGCTCGGTGAATCTGACCAAGTTCGTCGAGGATCCCTTCACGCCCGAGGCCCGGTTCGACTGGGAGCGCTATCGCGAGGTGGTGAAGATCTTCACCCGCATGCTGGACAATGTGGTCGACATCAATGGCCTGCCACTGGAGGGTCAGCGCCACGAGATCCTGAACAAGCGCCGCCACGGCATGGGTTTCCTCGGTCTGGGATCAACCGTCGCCATGTTGCGTATGCGCTACGGTTCCGGCGAATCCCTGGAATTCACCGAGCGGGTGGCCCGGGAAATGGCCGAAGCCGGCTGGGAAGTCGGGATTGAACTGGCCGAAGAAAAGGGTCCCGCCCCCATCATGGAGGAAGAGTTCGAGGTAACCGAGGCCATGCTGGCCAAGCGCCCGGAGATGAAGACCGACGGATTCGAGGCAGGTGACCGAATCCCGGGCAGGGTACTGCTGGCCAGGTACAGCCGCTATATGCAGCAGTTCGACAAGACCATCACCGACCGCATTGCCACCAGCGGGGCGCGTTTCACCCACCATACTTCCATCGCGCCGACCGGAACCATTTCCCTGTCTCTGGCCAACAATGCCAGCAATGGAATCGAGCCCTCCTTTGCCCACCACTACAGTCGCAATGTGCTGCGCGAAGGGCGCAAGACCAAAGAGAAGGTCGAGGTCTACTCCTACGAGCTGCTGGCCTACCGGACCATGGTGAATCCGCACGCGCACCCGGACGCCGAAGATCCGGCAAACCGGCTGCCGGACTACTTCGTGGCGTCCGACGATATCAGCCCGAAACAGCACGTGGACGTGCAGGCGGCGGCACAGAAATGGGTGGATTCATCCATCTCCAAGACCGCCAATGTACCCACGGATTTCCCGTTCGAGGATTTCAAGGACATCTACATGTACGCCTATGAGCGCGGGCTCAAGGGCTGTACCACGTTCCGCTTCAATCCCGAGGCCTTCCAGGGAGTGCTGGTGAAGGAAAAGGACCTCGCCAACACCACCTACCGCTTCCAGCTGGAGGACGGCGAAATCGTCGAGGCAAAGGGAAACGAAGAGGTCGAATACGACGGCGAGGTCCACACCGCGGCCAATCTGTATGACGCCCTGAAAGAGGGCTACTACGGCAAATTCTGAGCCCTGGATCACGCCCGAACACGAGGAGATCGAAATGCCCATCCGGATCGAAAAGAAGATTACTGCCTACGAAGTTGGAAAGGACGAGGCGGAACTGGAACAGCCTGAAAGCAACGTTGTGCACATGCACGAGAAGCTGGAACGGCCCGAAGAGCTTCGTGGCAATACCTACAAGATCAAGACCCCACTGACGGAACACGCCCTGTACGTGACCATCAACGATATCGTGCTCAACCCGGGCACGGAGCACGAAAAACGCCGCCCTTTCGAAATCTTTATCAATTCGAAAAGCATGGATCATTTCCAGTGGGTAGTCGCCCTGACCCGGGTCATCTCGGCTGTTTTCCGCAAGGGTGGCGATGTGACCTTCCTGGTCGAGGAGTTGCGCTCGGTATTTGACCCCCGCGGCGGCTATTTCAAACGCGGAAAATACACACCGTCCCTGGTTGCCGAACTCGGAGATGTGATCGAGTGCCACCTGAAGTCCATCGGCATGATTGCAAGCGAGGAACTGGATGAGCACCAGAAGGGTTTGATCGCGGCCAAACGGGCCGAATTCGAGAACAGGAACAAATCAAACCAGGAATCCGAGAGCGCGTCGTCGGAATTTCCACCGGAAGCGCAGTTGTGCAACAAGTGCATGACCAAGGCAGCCATCAAGATGGATGGTTGCATGACCTGTCTCAATTGCGGCGACTCGAAGTGCGGATGATTCGACATCATCAAGTGGTCGCGACGAA
>JARRJV010000049.1:17321-18063 GCA_037388825.1 Acidiferrobacteraceae bacterium
GCCAAAAATGTTTGCTTTTTTGTTTTTCTGTAATTAGAGTTACGCCTTGACTTGTATGTGCACTGTGCTAGACACAGATTTGCTACATGCAATCGAGAGATGAAACGCAGTTGGGAGCATCGGGTGAAGAAAAACGAAACTGGCGTATCACAACTCTCGACCAGATCCGGTGTTTCGGGTTTGACAAACGTGGAGAAGAAAAACCGTTTTGTACCGATTGCGGGTTTCGACATATAGGACCACGCGGCTGCAGGCGAAAGCCAGGCAAGTCGATCAAAAGCCGAACGGTCGTATTCTCGCTTCTGGACGTCACTCTCGACAGCCAAGAGCCTCATTTTCCCTTTTTTCCGCCGCAATCCAGAATTTAACCCTTTTGGGGCGTGTTGCGCGGTCCCAATTTGCTGAGCAAGTCCTCTAACCACAGAAAGGAGCACGTCATGGCAGTCAAGAAACGCAGTACGAAGAAGAAGACAACGAAGAAAAAGGCGACGAAGAAGAAAGCCGCCAAGAAAAAGGCAACGAAGAAGAAAACCAAGAAGAAGGCCGTGAAGAAGAAGGCCAAGAAGAAGGCCAAGAAGAAAGCCAAGAAGAAAGCCAAGAAGAAGGCTACGAAGAAAAAAGCTAAGAAAAAGGCCAAAAAGAAGGCCAAGAAGAAGGCCAAGAAGAAGACTAAGAAGGAAGCTAAAAAAGAAGAGATCTTATTGACCCGGCACATTGTACTTTCCATTGGTCGCGGCTTGCC
>JARRJV010000050.1 GCA_037388825.1 Acidiferrobacteraceae bacterium
CAACTGGGAGTCACCGACCCTGGGCGCCTGGGGTCTGGGCTGGGAGGTTTGGCTGGACGGCATGGAGGTGACGCAGTTCACCTATTTCCAGCAGGTAGGTGGTCTGGACTGCCGTCCTGTGACCGGCGAAATCACCTACGGCCTGGAACGAATTGCCATGTATTTGCAGGGAGTCGATAGCTTGTTTGACATTGTCTGGACTGACGGTGTGCGCTACGGCGATGTATATCGTCAGAACGAGGTGGAATTTTCGGCGTACAACTTTGAACAGGCCGACACCGATGTGCTGTTTCGCCATTTCGGAGAGTACGAGGCTGAAAGCCAACGGCTGATGGAAGCGGGTCTGCCCCTGCCGGCCTACGATCAGGTGCTGAAGGCATCCCACAGCTTCAATCTGCTCGATGCGCGGCATGCGATCAGCGTGACCGAGCGTGCGCGATACATTGGTCGCATTCGCACCCTGGCCCGTGCCGTGGCCGAGGCCTACTATGCATCCCGCGAGAGCCTGGGTTTCCCGCGTCTGAACCAGGGGGCGCGCCGTGGCTAGCAAAAGGAAAGGGTCGAAGAAGGTGGCGCGCAAAGGCACCAGCGCGAAGAAGACTGCGCGCAAGAAGAAGAGTACTGGCAAGAAGACAAGCCGCAGAAAGACTGCGGAGACCTCGCCTGACCTGCTGGTGGAGATCGGGACCGAGGAACTGCCTCCCAAGGCACTGCTGGCTCTGAGTCAGGCCCTGGGCAGCGAGTTGCACAATGCCCTGGCGCAGGCCCAGCTGCTGGAAGACGATCAGGCCGACTACCGCAATTTCGCCTCGCCGCGCAGGCTTGCGGTGCGCATCCCCGGTGTACGGCGCAGGCAGCCCGACCAGGACCTGGAACGGCGCGGACCCGCGATTCAGGCGGCCTTTGATGAAACCGGGGCGCCGACACGGGCCGCGCAGGGTTTTGCCACTTCCTGTGGCGTGTCGGTGGACAAGTTGCAACGCGTAAAGACCGACAAGGGCGAATGGCTGGTGCACCGCCATCGCGAGCCCGGCCGTGCCGCGGCGACTCTGATCCCGGATCTTCTGCGGCAGGCCCTGGGTCGATTGCCAATTCCAAGGCATATGCATTGGGGTGACCTGGACGCGGAATTCGTACGCCCCGTCCATTGGCTGGTATTGCTTCATGGCGATCGCGTGATCCCCGCTGAATTGTTGTCGGTTCATTCCGGGCGTGAGAGTCGCGGGCACCGATTCCATCATCCCAGGGGTCTGCGCCTGAAGAATGCCCGTGAATATGAGGGCGTGCTGAAGAAGTCCGGATTCGTGATGGCCGATTTCAACGAACGGCGAGATCGCATCCGCGCCGGCGTGATGAGACTGGCGGCGAAGGAAGGCGGGCGCGCACACATCGAGGAGGATCTGCTGGACGAGGTCGCCAGTCTGGTGGAATGGCCAGAGCCGATCCTGGGGCGATTCGACGCCGAATACCTTGACGTTCCACACGAGGCCCTGGTCAGCACCATGCAGGCCAACCAGAAATATTTCCCGGTCGTGGACAGCAAGAACCGGCTACTGCCCTGCTTCCTGACAGTCAGCAATATTCGCAGCCGTCGCAAGGCCGTGGTCCGCCAGGGCAATGAGCGTGTGCTGCGCGCGCGCTTCGCCGATGCCCAGTTCTTCTGGAATACGGACCGCAAACAGAAACTCGAAAGCCGGGTGGTGGCACTCAAGGACGTGGTCTTCCACGTACGGCTTGGCTCGGTCTACGACAAGAGCGAGCGCATCACCCGTCTCGCCAGCATTATCGCCGAGCAACTGGGCGGTGACCGCGCCGAGGCCGAACGCGCTGCCGTTCTTTCCAAGGCCGATCTGCTTAGCGGCATGGTGGGCGAATTTCCGGAACTGCAGGGCATCATGGGTCGCTATTACGCCCTGCACGACGGCGAACCCAGGGCCGTGGCCGAGGCCATCGAGGAACACTACTGGCCGCGGTTTGCCGGTGACCTGGTAGCTCCGAGCACGGCCGGGCGCGCGTTGGCGATTGCCGACCGTCTGGATACCCTGACGGGCATCTTCGCGGTTGGCGAAATCCCTACCGGCGAAAAGGATCCCTTCGCCTTGCGACGCGCAGCGCTGGGTGCCTTGCGTACGATGATCGAGGGCCGGCTGGATCTGGATCTACGCGCCTTGCTGGACGAGGCATTGCGGGCCCATCAGGGGCTACCCAAATCCGCGGAAGCCGCGGAACAGGTGTACGAGTTCATGATGGAGCGGCTGCGAGCCTACTACGCCGACGCCGGCGTACGGCACGATGTTTTCGAGTCCGTGCGCGTCTGCAATCCCTCGAAGCCTTTCGATTTTGGTCTGCGCGTGACCGCGGTCATGGCATTCCTGAAGATGAAGGAAGCCGCCAGCCTGACCGCCGCCAACAAGCGCATACGCAATATCCTCAAGCAGGGAGAGCAGCTGGAATGGGATCACGTATCCGAGGTGTTACTGCAGGAACCCGCGGAGAAGGTCCTGGCGGCAAAGGTCAAGGCGCTGCGGGAGGAATTGGCGCCGCTGTTCGACGGCGGCGACTACACCACGGCCATGAAAAAGCTGGCGGCCCTGCGCCCCCAGGTGGATGACTTCTTCGACAGCGTCATGGTCATGGTTGAAGAGGAGGCCGTGCGCGACAATCGGCTTGCACTTCTGTCTGGACTGGGTGAGCTCTTCCTGCGTGTTGCCGATCTGTCAAAACTGCAGGACTGACTTCAGGGTTTGCGCCATGAGTGACGAGATTCAACGCGATTCCTACGAAGCAATGTTGGCGGCGGTGCAGGCCTTTCACGACAAGCATCGTTTCCGCGAGACCGGGGGCGAGGACCTGACCTATCGTATCGCGCTGATGACCGAGGAACTCGGGGAGATTGCCGAGGCCGTGACCAAGGGCAAGCCCACGGAAGACCTGGCGGAAGAAACCGCGGATCTCCTGATCCTGCTCATCGGCACCGCCATCTCTGCCGAATTCGATCTGCGTCAGGCCTTTTGGGACAAGATGGACAAGATCCAGGGACGTGAAAGCCGGATGATCAACGGGCGCATTCGCGTCTCGGAGTTTCGCCAGGACTAGGCGGTTTTGCCCGCCCGCGCGGGTCGGCGGCGACGGTCGTTCCTGTGGTATATTTTCCCTCTGGCAGCGCCTTTTTCACCATGAACCTGATCATTCTCGATCGCGACGGCACCATCAATGAGGACTCCGACGACTATATCAAGTCACCGGATGAATGGATTCCTGTGCCCGGCAGTATCGAGGCCATCGGCCGCCTGAGCCGGGCCGATTACCAGGTGGTGGTGGCCACCAACCAGTCGGGAATCGCCCGCGGTTTCTACGACATGGACACGCTTAACCGTATCCATGCGCGCATGATTGAAAAGGTGGCTGAGCAGGGCGGCCAGATTGATGGGATATTCATCTGTCCGCACGGTCCGGACGACCATTGCGAGTGTCGCAAGCCCAGGCCCGGCCTGTATATCGAAATCGCGAAACGCCTCAACACCAATCTCAACGGCGTCTACGCGGTGGGTGATTCGGCGCGGGATGTAATAGCGGCGCGCGAGGCCGGTGCGACACCGGTGCTGGTGCGCACGGGGAAAGGTGAACGCACCCTGAGCGAGCCCGGTCCCGAACTCGAGGGCGTGCCGATATTCGATGACCTCGCGACTTTCACCGATCAGCTCGTGACCGGACGCCTGAAAGCCTGACCCATGCAGCTTCTACGGTCGCTCCTGTTTCACGTCATCATGGCGCTTTCCATCGTCGTCTATGCACCCGTGGTCATAGCCATATTCTGGCTGCCATACCGCGTCTACCGCGTCGCGACCCAGTGGGGCCGGTTCATGATCGGTCTGGCGCGGATTCTTTGCGGTATTCGCTATCGGGTGGAGGGCCTGGAAAACCTGCCTTCGGGATCCATGATTCTCATGTGCAAGCACCAGTCGACCTGGGAGACCTTCGCGCTTCCCGCGCTGTTGCCGGTTCCGCAAGTCTGGGTGCTGAAGCGGGAACTGACATGGATCCCCCTGTTCGGTTGGGGCCTCGCCACCCTGGCACCGATTGCCATCAACCGCGGTGCCGGGCGTCGGGCAGTGCACCAGATCATCGAGCAGGGGCGTGCGCGCCTGGAAAGCGGCAAGACGGTTGTCGTGTACCCCGAGGGGACGCGCGTGCCCACCGGTTATCGCCGTCGCTACGGCCTCGGCGGTGCTGTGCTCGCGGCCGAAACGGGCTACCCGGTGGTTCCAATCGCCCACAACGCCGGGTCCGCCTGGCCACGCCAGAGTGTTCGCGTGGGACCTGGGCTGGTGACGGTCGCAATCGGTCCGCCGATCGATTCCAGAGGACTCAGCGCGGAGGAGATTCGCGATCGTGCCGAGCACTGGATCGAGACCACGGTGATGCGGCTGGAAAACCGCACAGAGATGGCCGAACTCCTGACCACCCGCCACCCGGGCCGCTAGATCGGCCTGCTCCTATTTTCTTGTTCCAGGCGACGGGGCATTCAGGATCTCCACCGGTTCGATGTTTTCCGCCAGAGCGAAACCGAACACCCGCGAATAGAAATACAGTTCCGCTTCCAGGCTGCGGCGTATGGTGTCGGCGCGGCGAAATCCGTGCTGTTCCCCGGGAAACGCCAGATAGGCTACCGGAACACCCTTGGCGCGCAGGATCTCGACCATATCCTCCGCCTGCCGTGGAGGAACCACGCGGTCTTCGAGACCGTGCAGGAAGATCACCGGGCACGACAATCTCGCGGCGTGGTAGCGGGGCGAGCGTTCGCGGTAGATTTCCTTTGCCTCGGGCCAGGGGCCGACCAGGCGATCGAGATAGCGGGACTCGAACTTGTGCGTATCCGTGGCCAGGGTCTCCAGATCGCCGATCCCGTACAGACTGGCCCCGGCACGAAACCGGTCCGTGAACGTGAGGGCACACAGGGTGGTGTAGCCTCCGGCACTGCCTCCACGAATGATGAGCCGGGCAGGGTCCACCTTTCCCTGGCCGATGAGCCAGTCCACGCCGTCCACGCAATCGCTTACGTCGACCACGCCCCACCTGCCACGAAGACGCTCGCGGAAACGGCGGCCATGGCCGGTGCTGCCGCCGTAGTTGACGTCGAGCACGGCGAAGCCGCGGCTGGTCCAGAACTGGATCTTCAGGTTGAGGCCAGGGGATGCGCATGCCGTAGGCCCGCCATGACTCATGACGATCAGGGGCGGGAGCTCCCCTTCCGGGATCCGCGTTTGGTCGTTCGCCGGTGGATAGAAAAAGCCGTAGGCGGTCATGCCGTCGGCAGTGGGAAACTCGACCGGTTCGGCGCGCGAAATCGTGTCCCTGTCCACCGGCGCCGTACCAGCGGACTTGAGTTCCTCGATTTGGCGGGTTTCCAGGTCCAGGCTCACAACCGCCGGCAGTGAAGTGGCGGAACCGGCCAGAAACACGGCGCGGCCGGCGCCGACCCGGACCCCGGACAGATCATCGTACGGTGTGTCCAGGCGCTGCAGTTCCCCGGTGCGGGTGCACAGGGATCCGAGGGACCAGAGACCGTGGCGACAGGACGCACAGACGATGCGATTGGCGGAATCGAAGCCCCAGGTGGACATGGCGAACACCCATTGTGGCAGGCCGAATTCCGCGTCCAGTTCGCACACAGCCTCATCGCGGCCGTTTTCCAGCCGATGGAGATTCCACCAGGCGCTGGCGTCAGACACGAAATACAGCTTGCCATCGGGAGACCACTGGGGCTGAAAGATGGAAACACTGCCACCACCCGCTACGGCGCGGGGGTCGTGCAGTCTGCCCTTGGCATCCAGCCGGGCAAGCCAGAGCGTGGTGGCGTCCCAGGGCATGTCCGGGTGATCCCAGGTCAGCCAGGCAAGCCGTGTTCCGTCCGGGCTCAGGCTGGCCGAGGCGTAGAAGTCATGTCCTTCATGGAGGACGTCGATGCCACCCCCATCGAGACCCACGGCCGCCAGAAAGTTGTTCGGCTCGCCCGCTCCGCCGTGGTCTTCGCCGATGACGATCAGGCGTCGACGTCCGGGATCCACGCGAGGTTCGGCGTGGCGCAGGCCCGGGGTCACCGACAGGGCCGCGATGGTTCCGTCCGGTCTCAATACATGGATGCCCTGGTCACGGTCGTCGACAAAGTACACGGTACCTGCGTGTACGGTGTACGAACCGCCCCCGTATTCGTGTACGCGCGATCGCGCACTGTAGGGTGAGGGCAGGACTTCGTCGATTGTTCCGTCGGCACGTCGGCGCACGATGACCTGGCGCCCGTCTTCCGCGGGCCGTTTTTCGAGCCAATAGATATCGTCTCCGTCGAGGACAATCTGTTCCAGACCGATGGTTTCGCCAGCGATCATGTCCGCGCTGATGGAGGAAGGCCAGCTTCCGCAGGGTCTGGGAGTCTTCATGGCGTAGCTGCGTCGGTTCCGGTTTCGACACGCGGGGTGCGCGAAAAAGTTCAGTATAACCGTTCGCGGCATTTGTGAGGTGCGCGCCGCTTCGCGACGGATGATATGATCCCTGCAGACCTACACGATGCACGGGGGCAAGGTGGCACAAGGCGGGAACCTGAATCCCTTCTGGGACAACCTGTTTCGACGACACAAGCACTGGACAGTCCAGGCGGCTCATGCCCTGGCCGAGACCCCCGTGTTTGCCGGAATCCCGATGCGGGTGGTCCGCAGTCTCGTACGCGGGATGTACCATCGCGTCTATGCCGATGGTGAGCCCGTATTCCGCGCCGGCGAGCTGGGTCTGGGGATGTACATCGTGCTCGCCGGAGAGGTGGCCATATCGTGGGGAAACCGCCGCCTGGCGATCCTGGGCCCGGGAGATTTCTTCGGCGAGGTCGCCCTGTTTGGCGAAGAGACACGGACTGCCGATGCCACCGCCGTGGGCCAGACCGAACTGGTAGGCCTGTTCCGGCCCGACTTGCAGGAATGGGTGGAGCGATCCCCCCGTCTTGGTGTACGCGTACTGCTGCAACTGGGTCAGGTCCAGGCGGAGCGCCTGCGACAGGCCAATGCCCAGTTGGGGGACACGGGAGCCGGTTCGTGAATCTGGTGCGCAGACCGGAGTTTCAGGCACTTCTGATTTTTCTCGCGGTGGCGATACCGATCCTGTTCTTCGCCTGGTTGCTGAAGACGATCCTGTTCCCGGTGCTAATCGCTTCCGTGCTTTACGTCTTGCTGGAGCCTGCGGTCAGTCTGTTGCAACGTCAGGGGATCAACAAGACCGCAGCCATCACACTGGTGCTGCTGGGCGTGATCGCCTTGTTGGCATGGTTCGTTGTCGCGATCATTCCCATGGTCGGTGACCAGTTTGCGGTCTTCCACGAGCGCCTGCCTCTGGCCTGGCAGAACGTCGCGCGTCTGGCCGGCATCGTGCAGGCCTGGCTCAGTCAGACCCTGGGCATTTCCCTCGAGGCGAACTCGCTGGTGCCATCGGCCTCTGCCCTGGTACAGCATACGACCGCCCGCCTCCTGGGTAGTGCGTCCGGGCTGGTGGCCGACGTGGCCCTGTGGTTGCTGTTGATTCCTGCAGTCAGCTTTTTTCTCTTGCGGGACTACCGCAGTCTGCGCAATGCCCTGATCTCCCTGGCACCGAACCAGATTTTTGAGAAGAGTCTGATGATCTACCACAAGGTGGCGTCACAACTGGAGCTGTATGTACGCAGCGTAATGGTCCAGTCCCTGATCATGGCCGCCGTTACCGGAATCGGTTTTGCGCTGATTGGTCTGCCCATGGCGCCCTTGCTTGGAATCCTCGCCGGGGTTTTCAATCTGATACCCTACGTTGGCCCGCTTCTGGGCCTGGTCGCGCCGCTCTTGGTCGCCCTGTCACTGGGTACCGATCCGGGGTTGCTGGTGGCGACCGTGGCGGTCGTTGTGGTCGGACAGCTGAACGACAATCTGGTCGTGGTGCCAACCGTCCTCGCGCGTGCCGCCAATCTTCATCCCCTGATCGCGCTCCTTGCCATCATCGTCGCGGGCAATCTGTTTGGTCTGCCGGGTATGGTGTTTGCGCTTCCCGTGCTCGCGAGTTCGCGCATAGTCTACGTCGGAGTGCTGGCCGAACTGCGCCATGTCTCGCACCGCTCCGCGCCAACCGTGGCGACCTAGCCAGACGGATTCCCTGTGGCGTTGGCGATGGCGGCGAATTCGGCGACCGACAGGGTTTCCGGACGGCGGTTCGTATCGATTCCCAGACCGGCAATGACTTCCTCGGGCACGAGGTCTTGGAGGGCATTGCGTAGCGTTTTTCGCCGGTGTCCAAAGGCCTCGCGAACGATGTCGGCGAATCGATCGGGTTGCTCCACATGGACCGGCGAAGTCTCGTAGGGCCACAGGTGGACGACGGCGGAATCTACCCTCGGCGGCGGCTTAAAGGCCCCCGGGCCAACGGTAAACAGGCGTTCGACCCGACAGCGCCATTGCACCATGACGGACAGGCGACCATAGTCCCGGCTGCCCGGCCCCGCCACCATTCGATCGACGACTTCCTTCTGCAGCATGAAGACCATATCGCGTATACACGCCGCCCCGCGAAGCAGGTGAAACAGCAGCGGAGTCGAGATGTTGTACGGAAGGTTTCCAATCAGCCGCAGCGATCGCGGGGCCGGGGCGAGGGCGCAAAAATCGAATTCCAGCGCATCCGCCATGTGTACGGTGACCGAGGGCACATCGGCAAATTCCGCAATTCGTTCGGCTGCCAGATCGCGGTCGATTTCAACCGCGTGCAGCTCCCGCACCTGTCCCGCGAGTTCCCGCGTGAGTACGCCCGGTCCGGGTCCGATCTCGGCCACCAGGTCGTCGGGCCGGGCAGCGAAGCCGGACAGGATGCGCCGGACCACGCCTGGATCGTGCAGGAAGTGCTGACCAAAACGTTTGCGAGGCCGGGCGTGGGAGTTCATGGCGACACCATTTCCAGCGCCTGTTCCAGGGCCGCCACCAGGCTACCGGTGTCGACGCTGCCGGTTCCGGCCCGGTCCAGGGCGGTTCCGTGGTCCACCGATGTGCGGACATAGGGCAAACCGAGGGTTACGTTCACCGCGGTACCGAAACCGGCGTACTTCAGGACGGGCAGGCCCTGGTCATGGTACATCGCGAGCACGGCATCCACGCCATCCAGGGACGCGGGCGTGAATGCCGTGTCCGCCGGGACCGGGCCGCGCAGATTCATTCCCAGGGCCTGCAGGCGGTCCACCACCGGCGCGATGATATCGATCTCCTCATTGCCCAAGTGCCCTCCTTCCCCGGCGTGGGGATTGAGCCCGCACACCGTGATGTCCGGGGAGGATATGTGGAAGCGACTTTCGAGTTCATCGTGCAGTATGCGAATCGTCGCCTCCAGGCGTTCCGGCGTGATGGCACTCGGCACCGCCTTCAGGGGCAGATGCGTGGTCGCCAGGGCGACGCGCAGGAAAGCGCCAGTGTTGCGGGAGGCAGGGGCAGATGCGTGGCCCGGAACCGCTGCGATCAGCATCATGACCACCTGCGGGCTTTTGCTGTGTTGCGCCAGGAATTCGGTGTGGCCGGTAAATGGGATCCCGGCCTCGTTGATGATGCCCTTGTGGACCGGTCCGGTGACCAGGGCATCGAATTCGCCTTGCAGGCATCCGTCGGCGGCACGCTGCAGCGTGTCCAGGACATAGGCAGAGTTGGCCGCATTCAGTGCGCCCGGATGCACTTCCGCGCGTGCAGGAACCGGCAGGATGCCGGCACCGGGACGGTCCCGTTCCCACGCGGGCAGCTCCAGCGGGCGACCCAGTTGCCGCGCCCGTAGCGCCAGCAGATCCGGATCAGCGATGATAGCCAGCGAACAGGCCTTTGAATTCAGTCGATCGAAGGCCAGGACCGCGAGATCGGGTCCGACACCGGCGGGTTCCCCCGGAGTAAATGCGATGCAGGGCAAGCGGCTCATGGTTTTGGTCTGCATCCAGGATCTTCGCTCCTTCCCGGATGCCTCAGGGCTACGGGTCAGGAATCCGGCGAGGCCAGGACTTCGACGTAGGCTTCTTCACGAAGCTGACGCTGCCATTCCTGCAGCCGTTCCTCATTCTTGCGTTCCGCGATCTGTTGGCGCGCAGACACGCGCTTGCGTTCCTTGCCAATGTCTTTCTGCCGGCGCCCGAGGACCTCGATCAGATGATATCCGTAGCGGCTGCGAACGGGCTGGCTGATCTGTCCGGGTTTGAGTTTGTTCATGGCCGCCTCAAACTCGGGAACCATCTGGCCCGGCGTGACCCATCCCAGATCTCCACCGTGCGAACCGCTTGCCGCGTCATCGGAATCGGCCCGGGCAATATTGGCGAAGCTCTCTCCGGCGAGGATGCGGGCACGCAGGAGTTTTGCGAGCTGCTCTGACTGCGCCGGGGTCCGGATCGCGGATGGCCGGATGAGAATATGTCTAACGTGGGTCTGGGTAACCTTGTTGTCGAGCTTGCCACCACGGCGGGCGTTGAGGCGAAGCAGATGATATCCATTGGAGCCGGCGATGACCCGGGATACCTGTCCCGGTTTCAGTGCGCGCACGGCCTTGAGCAGGACGCCGGGCAACTGACCGGCCTTGCGCCAGCCGAGGACACCGCCCTGTAGCGCGGTCGGACCCTTGGAGTAGCGGAGGGCATACTGCTCGAAGGATCCACCCTGCATCACCTTTGCACGGATTTCCTGGGCCAGCATTCGGGCCCGCTGCCGGGTTTCACGGTTCGCCGAATCGGGAACCGGGATCAGGATATGCGAGAGATTGAATTCTTCCCCGCCACCGCCATGCTGTTTCTGGTCCCGCAGAAACGCGTCTACCTCGTGTTCCGACACGGTCACCTTGTCGCGGACCTCGCGCTGTACCAGTTGGGAAATGATGATCTGGTTGCGGATGTCTTCGCGCAGGGACTTGCGGTCCATGTGGTCCTGCCGGGCATGGCGGTAGAACTGGGAGACGCTCATCCGGTTTCGCTTTGCCAGATCCTCGATCGCATGATCAATCTGCGCATCGTCCACGCTGATCCCAAGCTTCTTGGCCCGATCCAGTTCGATGCGTTCCAGGATCATGGAATCCATGACCTGCTGCCGAAGTACGTTTTCCGGTGGGAGCTTGATGCGACGGGCCGCAAGTTGGCGTTTAACCGCCGCCACCCGGGCGGCGAGTTCCGATTCGGTGATGACATCATCGTTTACCACGACGAGCACGCGATCCAGCAACGTCGGGTTGGCGGCGGCGCGTGCCGCTGCGTTCGTCGACCAGGGATGTGGGAACAGCAGGATCGCCGCGAAAAGCGGCGGAAAAAGAAGGCGGAATTTCATGGATTTTCACGTCTGCTACAGGCGGGCGATAGCATATCATGATCCAGTCACGACCAGATTATCCCGCGTGGCCGCGTTGCGCTCTCAGGGCAATATGGTTTGGTTCAGGGGGGTGTTGCGGAGGCTCCCCGAGTCGGTTCCGCCCAGCCCGCTGAAGGAGATCTGTACCGCTACCGAGTTCACCTGCTGCGAATTCTGGTTGATGCGGCGATTGGCGACGGTCCGCAGGGCCCAGCAGCATTGGCGATATTCCAGGCCCAGGGTAGTGTCAAAGTTGCGTTGGTCCAGAAGCGAGTACTGACTGCGCGCCAGGACCGTCCAGCGCGAACCCAGGGTCCACTGGGTGGATATATCCACCAGATCCTGTACCCCGCGCCGGAACCGGTATCCGAAATTCAGGATACGGTCCTTGGTCGGATGGTATTGCAGATACTCGGTGTGCGCATCCGTGATGGCATTGGCCGGGTCCCAGAACAGGCTGCCGCGCCAATACCAATGGCGCCCGATGAAGGCGCTCAGTTCCCCCACCAGGTCCGACTGGCTGGTGGTGGCCGGCGCGCCGGGCGGAATGCTTACACGGCGGTCCGCCAGATAGAACACCTGTCCCATGCTCGCCGTGATCCGCTCGATACCGGTGTTCTCGTCCACCAGGCGCGTGGTGACGGCCGCGGTCAGGCGATTGGTGTCGCCCACGCGATCGCCACCGACAAAGCGATTTTCCCGGAACAGTGAATCGAAGGTGAATTCCGGAATATTCGAGTCGTAGACCGGCAGGCTGTCCTGGTTTACATACGGCGAGTAGACGTAAAACAGGCGCGGTTCCAGGGTCTGTTTCCAGTGACTTGTGGCGCGGCCGACGGAACGGTCGAAATACAGGCCGCTGTCGATACTGGCGACACCCGTAGTAAATCCGCCGTTGGCGCCGTTGCTCTGCTGGTAATACGAACTGTGATAGAGCGACAGGCGCGGAACGAAGTAACCAAAGTCCCGGCGCAGGGGCAGGCTGATGCCGGGATTGGCGGTCAGGCGCTCGCCGGTGGGCATGGCCGGGTCTTCATGGCGAAACATGGTGGCGCTGCCCCTCAGGGTGTAGTTCAATTGATTGGCCCGTTCTGGCGGGCGAAGTTCAACGGAAAGCTGCGGGAGCCGCTCATACGGGTACTCGGTGGTGAGCAGGGTCTTATCCAGGGTTTGGTAGCGGGAAAACAGGGCCGCCAAGGTCCAGTCCCGGTTCTGGTACTGGAAGGTCAGATTCTGGGGCAGATGGCTCCGGCTGGTCAGGGACAGGTTGGATGAGAAATCGTCGAAATAGTCCTGGTCCGAAACCCAGTTGATGTCGGCGTTTGCGGTCAGGTGATCCGACAGCCGTTGTTTGTGGTGCAAGGACGCGGCATAGCGGTCTGTCCCCGTCACACGGTCGCCGGGCAGGGCCTCAATTTCGGCCGTACCCTCCAGACTCTTTCCCAGGTACCGAAATTCGGTCTGCAACTGCAGGCCGCGAAGGCTCATGTACCGGGGTCTCAGTGTGGCATCGTAATTCGGTGCCAGGTTCAGGTAGTAGGGGAGGGCGAAATAGGTTCCGATCGTGTCCGTACTTCCCATGTCCGGGATGAGAAAGCCGCTCTGGCGCCGATCGCTCAGGGGAAAGCTCAAGTAGGGGGTGTACATCAGCGGCACGCCTTTCAGCAGCAGGACGGCGTTGTGTGCCGTGCCCGTGTCCCGTTTCCGGTTCATCTTGAGGGTGCTGACGAACAGGTGCCAGTCTTCCCGGTCTGCGGGACAGGTGGTGAATCGCACGCCCTTGAGAATCAGCTTTTCCTTGCCCTCGAACAGGACTTTTTTGGCGTGTCCACGCCCGTGACTGACATGGAGGAAGTACTGGCCCGCGCCGGCATTGCCTGTGTTGTCATTGAGGCGCAGGAACGTGCTGGTGGACTGAAAGTGGTCACCCTCTTTTGTAACGAGCTTCACGCTCCCCTGGGCATCCACGGTGTTTTTCTTGCGGTCGTACACGACGCGATCCGCCGAGATCGTTTGTCCACCGCGAACCAGGGTGACATGACCCTCGAGCACAACCTTGCCATCACGGGTCGCGGTGAGGTGGTCGGCAGTGATATGAATCTGTTCGACCTCACCGCTTCCCTTGTGTGTGACAGCCGTCGACGGAGCGGCCGCCCGTGCGAGGGGAAGGCCGAGAAGAACAAGACCAATAAGGCCCGATGCGATGCTGCGAAGGTAGGACATGGTCAGGCTGGATTTTTGCTGTTCGGTAAAATTGCATAGAATCTGGGGCCTATCAAGCACCGTCGATGCCAGCGGCAGGACATTCCATGGACCAACGAATGCAGAGTTTGCGAAAGTGGCTTCCCGGCCGCCTCGACAGCGCTTTCCAGGACATCCGCCCGGCATCCGAGGATGCCAGCTTTCGTCGTTATTTTCGTGTTACGACGACAGACGGGACCTGCATCGTAATGGATGCGCCGCCGGACAAGGAAGATGTCGCTCCTTTCATAGCTGTAGCCAGGCGGCTGCGCGATCTCGGCCTGAACGTGCCGGAGATTCTGGACAGCGATGCGGACGCCGGATTCGTGCTCTTGAGCGACCTCGGCAACGAGACGTATTTGCAGCATCTCGCCCCGGATACGGTGGAACGGCTTTATAGCGATGCCCTGGGCGCCCTGATAGTCCTGCAGGCGGGAATCCACACCGACAGCAGCTTTCTGGCCCGGTATGACGATACGTTGCTGTATGCGGAACTGGAGCTGTTTCGTGAGTGGTATCTGGGCAGAGAGTTGGGGCAGAAGCTCTCGAGTGGTCAGAACCGCTTGTTGGACGAGGTATGGACCCGTCTTGTTGCTCTTGCCCTGGAGCAGCCGCACGTGTGGGTCCATCGTGATTACCACTCGCGCAATCTCATGGTGGTACCCGCCAAGAATCCGGGCATATTGGATTTCCAGGACGCCGTGGTCGGTCCCGTTACCTACGATCTGGTGTCGCTGTTGCGTGATTGCTACATCCGCTGGCCCGCCGAACAGGTGCGGTCCTGGGCAAAAGGCTATTACGATCTCGCTGCAAATTCCGGCATTCCGGTCGGGGAGAGTGCCACGCAGTTTCTGGACTGGTTCGATGCCATGGGCGTGCAGAGGCACCTGAAGGCCATTGGCATATTCGCGCGCCTGAACCACCGCGATGGAAAACCCGGCTACCTGGCCGATATCCCGCGGACTCTGGGCTATGTGGTCGAGGTAGCCCGTGAGCGCGAGGACCTGGAACCGCTGGTGGCGGTGCTGGACGAGTTGAAGGTCAGCGCCCTGGCATCGGTATGAAGGCCCTGATCCTGGCCGCGGGTCGCGGCGAACGCATGCGGCCGCTGACCGACAACGTACCCAAGCCACTCTTGCAGGCCGGTGGAAGGGCGCTGATCGAGCACACCATAGCTGCTTTGGCGCGTGCCGGAATTACCGAACTCGTGATCAATCATGCACACCTTGGGACGCAAATCGAAACGAGGCTCGGAGATGGCTCCGGCTACGGGGTTCACATAGAGTACTCGCCCGAGCCTGAGGGAGCGCTGGATACCGGTGGCGGGATCTTGCGCGCGTTGCCGCGCTTGGGGGATGCACCATTTCTGGTCGTCAACGGCGATATCTGGACGGATTTCCCATTTTCGAGCCTTCGGCGCGATTTCAGCTCACTCGCACATCTGGTACTGGTAGACAATCCTCCACATCATCCAGATGGGGACTTCTACCTGAAGGACGGTCAGGTTCAATCCAGCGGTCGCGGACCTCGCCTGACCTTCAGCGGAATTGGCGTCTATTCTCCGCGGCTGTTTTCCGGCTGCGATCCCGGGGTATTTCCGCTGATCCCATTGTTGCGCGGCGCAATGGAGCGAGGAGAGGTTAGTGGAGAACAGTAC
>JARRJV010000051.1 GCA_037388825.1 Acidiferrobacteraceae bacterium
CCGAAGCGCACGATCAACTGGACCTGGCACTGGAATCCGGTGTGACCTTCATCGATACAGCGGAGATGTATCCCATCCCGCCCCGTGCCGAAACCTATAGTCGCACAGAAACGTATATTGGCAACTGGCTGCGCGATCGTGGTGTACGCGACAAGGTGGTACTGGCAACAAAGGTCATTGGTCGCGCCGAGTGGATGCCCCACATCCGCGCCGGCGGACGCCTGGACCGGAAGAACATCGAGACCGCCATCGACGGCAGTCTGCGTCGCCTGCAAACCGACTATGTCGACCTGTATCAGCTTCACTGGCCCGATCGCCGCACCAATTTCTTCGGGCGACTGGGCTACACCCATCAGAAAGGCGATGACGGTACGCCCATTGAGGAAACCCTGACCGTGCTCGGAGACCTGGTTGCCGCCGGCAAGGTGCGCCACATCGGGCTGTCGAATGAAACGCCCTGGGGCATCATGCGTTTCCTGCAGGTGGCGAAGGAGCTCAACCTGCCACGGGTAGTGAGCGTACAGAATCCCTACAACCTGCTGAATCGCACCTTCGAGATCGGCAATGCCGAAGTCAGCCACCGTGAACAGGTGGGGCTGCTGGCCTATTCACCTCTGGGCTTCGGTGTGCTGAGCGGCAAGTACCTGGGTGGCGCGCAACCCGAAGGTGCGCGCCTGACCCTGTTCGAAAACTACAAGCGCTATGGCAGCCCCGAGGCCCGGGCGGCCACGGAGGAATATGTAGGCATCGCCCGCGACGCCGGTATCGACCCCGCGCAAATGGCCCTGGCCTATGTCCATTCCCGGCCCTTCCTGACCGCCACCATCATCGGCGCCACAAATTCCGAACAACTGCGCTCGGACATAGCCAGCATCGATCTGAAACTGGATGCGGCGGTCATCGAACGCATCGATGCCGTCCACAAGCGCTACCCCAACCCGGCTCCCTGACCCTGGGGCCTGGGCGCAGGACCAATCTATACCCATTCGATTTGCGTGGTCTTTCCGCGTACAATCTCCGGCGCATGAAACAGGGGGGAGAATTACTGCATGTCCCGTTTTGAGTGGAGCGAGATTTACAGCGTCGGCAATGACACGATCGATCAGCAACACCAACAGCTCTTCGATATCGCCAATCGCTACGCCGAGGCCCTGGAAAAGGGCATGGGGCGCAAGTCCCTGGTTGAGATTTTCAATGAACTGGTGAGCTATACCGCCTATCACTTCAAGGAAGAGGAAAACATGATGCGCGAAGGCGGCTATCCCGATCTTGCCAACCACAAGGAAAACCACGAAAAGCTGGTGAAGCTGGTGATGAACTACAAGCAGCAACTCGACATGGGGGAATCCGGCATCGAACAACGGGCCCTGGACTTCATCCAGACCTGGCTCAACGGCCACATCCTCGGCATGGACCGGAAATATCGCGAATACGTGAAGTGACATAGTTCACAGACGACGCCATATCCATTTGCACAGCCGTTGTTCCCGGTCATATCGCGAACCCTCACGGAGCGGCACGCTTATTTTGTTTCGGGGTAACGAACTAGTTCTAGCAGCGAATCTTGTCCCGGAAGAGCATTGCCATGGTCTACCCCTCAACCGGTCGCGGCCTGCGCTTCTCGTCCAATGCAACATAGGTCAGTACCGCGTCAGTCACCTTGACCACCGTGCCGAAGGACTCTCCGCTGGGTAATCCGCGCTCGGCATAGACAACCACGTCCACGGAAATGGATGTTCGGCCTACTTTCTGCACCTCGGCGTAGAAACTGACGATGTCGCCCATGAACACGGGCTTCTTGAACTCGAAGGCGTTTACCGCAACTGTAACAATCCGGCCCCTGGCGCGGCGCGCGGCGACGATGGCTCCCGCGACGTCGACGTGAGACATGATCCAGCCACCGAAGATATCGCCAGCTGTGTTCGTATCGGCGGGCGCGGGAACCACGCGTAGTGTCGGCTGGCGGTCCGTGGGCAGTTGATCTTCGACCATGTCCACTCCTGATCCCGTTCCTGTTCCCTGTATAATGATCATACTGGAACCGGCGGATGAAACGAACGCCGTCATCACGCAGGGATCACCATGAATCTGCTACGCCTGATTACCCGCTCGCGCTTCCTGTCACCAAAACGAAAGCTGGAACTCTATCCCCCGTTCTGGCTGATGCGCGTGAAGGTGCTGGAACTGAGCCCCGACTGGCGGCATCTGCGCGTACGCCTTCCCTTGAACATGGGGTCTCGCAACATGGGTGGCGGCATGTTCGGTGGCTACCAGGCCTCACTTGCCGATCCCATTGCCGCCCTCGCCTGCGCCCGCGTGTTTCCCGGCTATTCGGTGTGGACGCGGAACAGCAACCCGACTTTCGAGTATCACTACGAGCTGGCCGATGGCACGCCCTGCACCACGATCCACAACACGGTGGCCATCCGTCCGCGGGGCTACAAGAAAGAAAAGAATGTAAGCAACGGCGCCTACTGGTGAGACGCCCGGGAAAGGATCAGTAGTATTGCTTGAGTTCGCGTCGGCGGCCCGGGGTCGAGCGTTGCACCACCACGCCGTGGATGTGATAGGGCCCGATCAGTTCCATCGCCGGATATCCATCCTTGAGCGCCTGCAGGCACTTGGCCTCCCCGTCCACCACGAACTGGCGCAGGTAGGTATCGCCATCGTAGTCGATGACCACGAAGGCGCCGCTCACCGCTGGCATGCCGGGATCGACAATGATGATGTGCCCCTCATTGAACTCCGGTTCCATGCTGTCGCCCAGCACTCGCAGGGCGTAGGGCTCGGCCGCGGAACAGCCACCTGTATCCATCATTCGGTCCTCAGGCAAATCAAGGCAGGAATGCAATCTTATGAAATTTCGCCGTTGCTGTCATGGAGATGGCCCGGAGGACGGCAGCGAAACAACAGCAAACGACGTGTGGACATTGCCTCTCTACGGGATTCAGTGCATCGCATGACGCATCCTCCCCTCTACCATGGCCGCATCCACCATGTCGCGATTGATCACCTCCGGCAAGAGCTGGCGCACCTCGTACAATCGCTCCGCCTGACGGCAGGCCGCGTGTTCCAGCGCATCGCGGGTAGCCTTGCGAAGACCCGTGTTTGTCAGGAGATTCGGCGCCTGCCATTCGTGATACTCCTCTACCAGGCGCCGATGCAGTTCGTTGTCCCAATGCTCCCGCACAAGCAGTTCCGGAAAGCCGTCCACCCGAACGAGGCGCCCGGCCATTCCGGGATCAAGATTCAGTCCGCTCAAGCCAATCCCGCCACCGTCATCGGTACGGCGGAACCACTGGGCACGGGGCAAAGGTCCAGCGGCCGCACGAACGCAGCGGGTAAGGACTTCGGCATGGGAAATGATGGTCTGTCCCGGATCGCCTGGATTCAGGGCCGATGCGACGAAGGCCTGCTGCTCCCCCAGGCCAGCATTCCAGTCCGCCTGATGCACCTGGGGCGGCGGGCCCTGCACCAGGGTTTGCAACAGCGCGAGGGGCAGACCGTCATCGGCGGCGAGCAACCACAGTTCGAGATGATCCGAAAAGGGAAAGGGTCCGGAAGGGCGCGAACGCAGCGCCGATAGAATGGATTGGGTGTAATCGGTTTCGATGAGACCGCCGCGGTCCTCCGACCAGGAGACCTGGGAAACCCTTCCCATCCCCGGGGTACGAAGATGGACCTGCCAGCGAATTCCGTCGCGGCTAATGGCGCGGTGACCGTCGACCTCTACGATCTGAACCGTGCCCTGGTAGGGCGGCATGCGGCGGAGACTGTAGTAAACGGGTTCGCCCATAACAAAACTCCGGACGGGAATCCCGCTTGCCTGGTGCTGCGTGGCAGATCGCCACCCGTAGCCTGGCTCAGGTGAGGTATACCGGCTGCACGTACGGGATGGGCGCGGGATCGCCTTCATCGAAGGTCACCGCCTCCCAGGCCGACTCTTCCGCCAACAAGGCGCGGAGCAGCTGATTGTTCAGCGCGTGACCGGATTTGTAACCACTGAATGCACCGATAAGGCTGTGACCCAGGAGATACAGGTCCCCGATCGCATCCAGCATCTTGTGCTTCACGAATTCGTCGTCGTAACGCAGACCGTCCTCGTTCACGATACGGTAGTCATCAACCACCACAGCGTTGTCCAGGCTACCGCCCAGGGCGAGATTGCGCTGCCGCAGGGTCTCGATGTCCTTCATAAAGCCAAAGGTTCGCGCGCGGCTCACTTCCTTGACGAACGAGGTGGAAGAGAAGTCCAGTTCCGCAGTCTGCGTCGACGAACGAAACAGGGGATGATCAAATTCAATAGTGAAACCCACCTTGAACCCTTCGTAGGGTTCGAAGCGCGCCCATTTGTCACCATGCTCCACCTGGATCGGCTTGCGAATACGAATGAAGCGCTTGGGCGCATTCTGTTCGGTGATGCCCGCGGACAGGATCAGGAACACGAAGGGAGAAGCGCTGCCGTCCATGATCGGCACTTCCGACGCCGTGAGATCGACATAGGCATTGTCGATACCCAGGCCGGCGAAGGCGGACAACAGATGCTCGACCGTAGAGATTCGCACTCCATCGCGCACCAGGGTCGTCGAGAGGCTGGTATCGCCGACGCATTGGGCGCAGGCGCGGATCTCTACAGGCTGGTCCAGATCGACCCGGCGAAACACGATGCCCGTGTTGGGCGCGGCCGGGCGCAGGGTCATGTAGACCTTCTGTCCTGTATGGAGTCCAACGCCGGTGGCGGAAATCAGATTCTTGAGCGTGCGCTGCCTGAAATTGCTCGATGGTTCCATTGCGTTCTTACGGCGTTCCTGAAGAAATTTCATTCATCATATTCCGAGCTAGAGCATGTTTCGTGCCAGCCGGCACGAAGGCGCGGATTGTACAGGATTCCTCCGGTCAGCGGGAGCGAGACAACCCGTCCGAATCCGCTTTTTTTCCCGGAATACAGCAATTATTTATAGCACATGGAGTGGGAGTCGCCAGTCGGCAGTATCGCCACCCGGATGACCGGCCGCTGCCGGGTTCCGGCCGGTATGCCCCAGGCCGGGGCACAATTGCACCAGGATGATCAGTCAGATTTGGGCTTATGGCGGCGCGCCCGCGGGTGGGCGGCGTCGTAAACCTTGGCCAGGTGCTGGAAATCGATGTGGGTATAGACCTGGGTGGTGGTGATATCCGCGTGGCCCAGCAGTTCCTGAACCGCCCGCAGGTCCCCACTGGACTCCAGCAGGTGAGTGGCGAAGGAGTGGCGTAGCATATGGGGGTGTACCGGCGTACCCGGGAGTCGACGGGCAGCCCAATAGTTCAGACGCTGCTGGATGGCACGGGGGCCCAGCCTGCTACCGCGGCGCGACACGAACAGCGCGGTCTCACCGGCATCAGCCCAGGATTGGCGGTCCTGTAGCCAGCGTTCCAGGGCATTGCAGGCCTCGCGGCCCACCGGCACCACGCGGGCCTTGCTCCCCTTGCCTGTCACCCGCACGAGGGCCTCACCCAGGTCCAGATCGGTCAGGTTCAGTCCCACGACCTCCGCCAGACGCAGACCCGAGGAGTAGATAAGTTCAACCAGGGCCCGATCCCGGTGAACCAGAGCCCCGCCTTTTGGGTCTTCGATCTCCATCAGGCTGGCCGCCTCCTCCGCCGACAAGGCCTGGGGAAGCGTCTTTCCCGTTCTTGGCGCCGGTACACCGTCGAAGGGGTTGGTGTCCGCTGCCCCTTCGCGCAAGAGAAATCGGTAAAACGTGCGAGCGGTGGAAAGATAGCGGCGGATCGTGGCCCCGGAAACACCCTGACGATGGGCCTCACCGACGAAACGACGGGCATCCTGCGGCCGTACGTCGCCCCATTCCCGCAGTTCTCGTTGCTCGCAGAACCCGCGCAAACGCTCCAGATCCCGCAGGTAGCTCTTCGCGGTGTGGGGGGATAGCCGACGTTCGTACTTCAGGTGGGCAATGAATTCTTCGATCCGCGCGAGGGACGAGGAATGCATGGCGGTCAGAGATGGCGATCCAGGGCGATGCGCAGCAGTTCGCCGAGTCGAACCAGGTAGTCCGTGGCCATCCCGGGCTCGAAACGGTGCGGATCCTGGCTGCCCAGCACCAATACCCCACGGGTATCATCGCCGGACAGGGGCACGACGACCACGGACCGGATCCCTTCCGCCGTTTCGCCAAACAGGCGCGCCTGCAGGACCTCGGGCAAGACCACACCACACAGGGGTGCGTCGCCCTTGGCCGACTCCAACAGCTGGGTGAGGTCGTCATCGTCTTCCGCCACAACTTCTGCCGGCGTCGCCTCCGGGGCGGACGCCGCAGCCAGACGCAGCGCTACCGCATCCAGGCGGAACTTTTCGCGGATCTGGCTGCGCGAAATCTCAATAACCGCGGACACCCCGTTGGCCTGCAGCAGGGAACAGGCAAACTCGTGCAGACGGCGGCCGATCACGTCGTTTTCCCGCGCATTGCTGATCAATTCGCGCAGTTGCCGCTGCAGGGTCTGACCCTGTTCACGCAGCACGCCCACCTGGCGCTCGATCAGGGACACGGCGGTTCCACGCTCCGGATGGGTCAGTTCAAGCTGGGCCAGGAGCTCTGGCCGATCGCTAAAAAAATCAGGATTGTCTTCCAGAAAACGCGCGACCGCGTCTTCCCAGGAAACCTCAGTTTGCGGTTCTTCTTTGGCCATGGAGCCCCAATCCAGCCTCGAGATCGATCGATCCCTCAAATACAGTTACTGCCGGTCCGGTCATGTACACCGGGCTGCCCTCCCCTTCCCAAACGATTCGCAGGGAGCCGCCGGGAAGATCTACCCGTACCGTATCACCAAGCAGGCCCTGCTGGCGACCCGCAACCACCGCAGCACAGGCACCGGTTCCACAGGCCAGGGTCTCCCCGGCACCACGCTCGTAGACCCGCACCCGGATGTGGTCCGGGGCCACCACCTGCATGAACCCAGCATTGACCCGGTTGGGAAACCGGGGATGCGACTCGATCCGGGGGCCCAGCCAGTCCACCGGGGCGAAATCGATATCATCCACCCGGTGTACCGCATGGGGATTTCCCATGGACAGGATGGAAAATTCCAGCTCCTGCCCGTCTACCTTCAGGCGATACACGGATTCGCGCCGGGGCGCATCGAAGGGAATGTCCTTGGGCTCGAACCGGGGAACCCCCATATCTACCCGTACCTGGTCATCGGATTCGATTCGCAGACCAATGACCCCGCCAAGGGTTTCGACCTTGAGTTCGTCCCTGGCGGAAAGGTCCTGTTCGCGCACGAACCGGGCGAAACAGCGGGCCCCGTTGCCGCATTGTTCCACTTCGCCGCCGTCGGAATTGAAGATACGATAGGCAAAATCGGTCGCCGGACCTGAGGACGGTTCCACCAGCAGGACCTGGTCGCAACCGATGCCGAAATGACGATCCGCGATGTGGCGAATGGTTTCGGGATCCAGTTCCAGCTGCTGGCGAACGGCATCGAATACGACAAAATCGTTGCCGAGGCCTTGCATCTTGGTGAACTTTGTCAGACTCACGGCATTTCCGTGGTGAAGGGTTTCGATGAACGAAGACTACAGTCAAACCGGGGAAACAGGAAACCGGACCGCCAAATCATGGGGCCGGCGGACCCGCCTGTTTGTGCAGCGGATGTTTCACCGGACCATGCATCATCCCAGTCAGGCGGTTCGCGGCTCGGTGGCGATCGGGCTCATCATCGGCGGTCTGCTTGGACCTTTTCTGCCCCTGCTGGGCGTGTGGATGCTGCCGCTGGGTGTGGCACTTCTGCTTTCCCGAACCCCGGCCTACTGGCGCCTGCGCCGGCGCTTCGCGCACTGGCGCCGCGCCCGTCGTCGTGTGCGCATGCAGCAGCGTATACCCTGATCCGATCGGTCAGCCCAGAAGGCGGACGTGCTCCTTCAAGGTGCAACGATCCATCACCACGGTGATTCCCGCTTCCTGCGCCCGCCGGGCGGCGGACTCGTTCACGACCCCTTCCTGCAACCACAGGACGGGAAAGCGACGCTCAATGCAAACATCGACAATCGCGTCGATGTATTGCGGTGCCCGAAACACATCGACGATGTCCACCGGCTCCGGAACCTCTTTAAGCCCGCCGTAGGCCTTTTCGCCCAGCACCTCGGTGATGACGGGTCGCACCGGAACAATGTGGTAGCCGAACTCCTGCAGCCTGCGCGCTACCCGATGGCTTGGGCGATTGGGTTTCGGCGAAAGCCCCACAACCGCAATCGTGTCCGCCTGTTCCAGGATCTGGCGGATCTTGGCGTCGCCGGGGTTGCGAAAGCTCATGGATTCTCCTGTGGTATTTGTCCGTAGATGGCCACATGACGATCGCTGACCAGCTCGACAGCAAAACCACTGAGCCCGGCTTGCGATAACTGCCTGCGAATCTCGTCCGGTTGGAACGAGGCAAGCAGTGAATGGTGAAAATCGCGCCGCAGAATCTCCGGCTCGCCGTGGGCATAACGCTGCACCAGTTCCCGCGCCGCCGATTCCGTTGCTGGTCGCACCAGGTCCATAACCAGTACGACCGCCCCGGGTCGCCCCAGTTCGCCGATGCGCCGCCACAGCAAGCCCGGATTTTCCAGATGATGCAACAGACTGTTGCTGACGATGGTGTCGTATACCCCGGCCAGCTCCAGGTCTTGCAGTCTCAAATGCAGCAACTCCACCTGCCCGGCCGCGCCAGCCGCCAGGATCGCCTTGCGTGCGTGTTCCAGCATCGCCGCGGATCCGTCGACGCCGGTCAAACGCGCGTGAGGAAAGGCACGGGCAAGACGCACAAGGATATCGCCCGGGCCACAACCCAGGTCGACCAGGGTCCGCGGCGAATGATCGGGAAACTTCTCGTGAAGAAGATCCACAAACAGGGAGTTCGACTCGGAAAAGTCGGCTGCTGCGTATGCCGCTGCCTGATCGGCGGCATCCATCAGTTCCGGCTCGGGAATCCGGTCCATGACCGGTCTGCCTCCGGTCAGGCGGGAAGGACCGACTCGCAGGCCATCAACTCGTCCACAGTTTCACGGCGTCGCACCACGTGAAACTCGGAACCGTCGACAATGACCTCGGCCGCCCTCGGTCGCGAGTTGTAGTTCGAAGACATGACGGCACCATAGGCGCCCGCCGAAGCGACCGCCAGCAGGTCACCCGGCGCGATGGCCAGTTCGCGATCGTGCCCGAGAAAATCCCCGCTCTCGCAGACCGGGCCGACCACATCGTAGATGCCGGTCTCCCGCGCGGCGTCGCGGTTCACCACGACGATATCCTGCCACGCGTCGTACAGGGCCGGACGGATCAGATCATTCATGGCTGCATCGACAATGGCGAAATTGCGCAGCTCCCCAGGCTTGAGGTACTGGACCCGTGTCAGCAAAACGCCGGCATTTCCGACGATGGAACGGCCCGGCTCGATCAACACCCGCATACGTTGATAGCGTGTCCCCATTTCCTGCAGGTGATCCATGAGCGTAACGACCAGATTCGTCGGCTCCGGCGCTTCTTCATCGGCATAGCGGATGCCAAGGCCACCCCCCAGGTCCAGCCACTGCAAGTCGATTCCCGCGTCGCCCAGTTCCCCCACGAGTGAAATCACCCGCTCGAGGGCATCGACGAACGGATCGATCTCGGTCAACTGCGAACCGATATGGCTCGCGACGCCTCGAATCTCGATGTGATCCATCGATCGTGCACGATCGTACAACGCCGGCGCCATATCAATCGGGATCCCGAACTTGCTTTCCTTGAGCCCGGTCGAGATATAAGGATGGGTATGGGGATCCACGTCCGGGTTGATCCGCAGGGAAACCGGCGCCCGTACCCCCATGTCGGCGGCGATCTCGTTCAGTTGCTCCAGTTCCGCCTCGGACTCTACATTGAAGCAGCCGATTCCTGCTTCGAGCGCGCGCCGGATTTCCTCGGGCGTCTTGCCAACACCGGAGAAGACAACCCGGGACGGGTCGCCACCGGCGCGCAATACCCGCTCAAGTTCGCCCACGGAAACGATATCGAACCCCGAGCCCTGGTCCGCCAACAGCTTCAACACCGCGAGATTGGAATTGGCCTTGACCGCGTAGCAGACGAGATGGTCGCGACCGGAGAATGCCTCGTCATAGGCGCGCCAGCGTTCCTCGATCATGGCGCGCGAATACACGTATACGGGACTGCCCACGGCCGAGGCGATATCGGCCAGGGCGACGCCCTCCGCATACAGCTGTCCGTCCTGATAGTGGAATGCTTCCATCGGCCTCTTGTTCTCTAGCAGGGGTTCTGCGTGGAGTCCTTTTTCTGTTCCGTTTCCGGTTTCTTTTCCGCATCCGTGCTGTCTGGCGCAGATTGCTTTGTCGTGGCCTTCCTCGCCGCTGCCGGTTTCTTGTCCGGCAGAACGAGAGGGCCCTTGACCCCACAGGCCGAAATTCCCAGGCCGAGAAAGAGGCAGAATCCGACTTTCGTGAGTGGATGCATGATACTTATGACAGACTTCGCCCGGCCATCTAGCTTACCCCGCCCCTGTCGTCCGGTTCCAGTGTCGTGCCACCGTGCACGGTTCGTTTCCAAGTTCGAATGATCGGCCATTCACGCACGCACAAGTCTGACATGGTGCTCGATGAGAACCGGCTTGAGGCTGTCCAGATCCAGCAAACCCACGGCGCTGACGGCACCCGGTTCAGCCGCTCCGGATTCGGTCCAACGCTGTACCAGGGTCTGGATCAGACTGGTAACGATACCCAACTCGTCGCCAGCGTCTTCCACCAGGGCGATGGAATGCGTTACGAGGTCTCCCTGTTCGACTCCCTTGATGAAGACGACGATGCCGCTGCTGCGACTCGTGCCAATCGCCAGGGCACGGGCAAGCCGATGTGCGACGCGGCCGCTGCGCGCCGATGCCAGGGTGCCGCGCCGCCGCAACCAGCCGTACAGCGACAAGACCAGATTGAGAATTCCCGCCTGGGTCCCGGAATGAAATTCGATTGTCTGCGCATCGTAGTGCTGGACAAAAGAATCCGCTGCCGGGACATCCACCAAATAGGTCCGACGGCTCCCGACTGGAGCCGGAAACACGATTCGTTGGGGCCGCGTCCAGTAGTATTCCTGACGCCAGCGGCCCCGCACCTTGACCCGAATCGGGGTCCCTACACTGGTCAACAGCGAACCGGCACTGCCCGCTCCGTACGGGACCCGGCCACCGAAACTGGTGTGGACATGAATTTCTTCCAACTTGGAGAACTGGCTACGCAGGGAATCCACCAGGACGGAAGCCAGCCCCGGAAGGGTTCCGGCACCGGTGACGATTGCGCCGCCACCGCGCTTTGCCTGACTGTCGAGCTTCAGGATTTGCGAGGAGTACGATCGATCGTCGGACAGATCTATATAATGGATGGCATTCCGGGCACAGAACTGCGCTACGGTTGGCGAACGTTGCTGAAACGACCCCGCCGTATCGACCACAATCCATGCGCCGACCAGTTGTTTCGCAACCGCCTGCTCGTCTTCGGCATCCAGCTGGAGCGGAGTCGCAAGGATCTGGCGTGCAACCCTGCGCGCACTTCGCAGGTTGCGGCCGGCAACCACACACTCCACATAGGGTAATCGGGAAATTGCAGCACAGATGCGCTGACCGACCGCACCGTAGCCCCCGAGCACGACGATTCGTTTTCTTTCTTGCGGCATAGTACTTTGTGGCGAGGATTGGCCCGGGGCTTGTGTTGCCGGTAGACTCCGGGGCCCATCATATCAGTTTGCTGGCAAAACCATATGGATTCGTCGGAGTTCCAACGCCGATCATCGGAGACCCTCGCTGCAATCGAGGACGCCCTGGACGAGTGCGAACCCGATTTCGATTACGAAACCGTCAATGACGTCTTGACGCTTGAGTTTGCCGATGGATCCCAGATCATCGTCAACAAGCAGAGCGCCGCGGACCAGATCTGGGTAGCGGCGAAATCCGGCGGATTCCATTTCGACTACGATGCCGACAGCGACTTATGGGTGCTGGATTCCACGGGCGCGGAGTTGTTTGCCGAGCTCTCGCGCCTGATATCGGAACAGTCAGGCGAAACCATTCAGCTCCGTCGCGCCTAGCCCCGGCTCTCGTCCAGGACCCGGAGTCAGCATGCTGGACAAGAAACCATACTATGAGAAGGTGCCTCTGCGTTTTCGCTGCACCGGTTGCGGGCGGTGCTGCACCGGGAATCCGGCGACTCACTACGTCGCGGTCAGTGGCCGCGAGCAGGAGCGCATTCGCGAAAGACTGGGGCTGACACGGGACTGGTTCCGCCGGCGCTACCTGGAACCCCTGGCCGAGGGAGGCTACGGGATTCGGCTCGGCAACGATGGCCGCTGTCCCTTTCTTACCCCGGATGGCCATTGCCATATCTACGCGGCACGTCCCAGCCAATGTCGCACCTACCCGTTCTGGCCGGAAGTGGTGTCCACTGCCACGACCTGGCGCGCCGAAGCCCGCCGCTGCGAGGGAATCGACTGCGGTCCGGTCATTCCGCTGCCCGAGATCCGACGGCGCATCCGATCCAGATCCTGACCCCGGGCAAAGTCAACCAATCCCGCCTCTAGCCGTTATTCCCTGTACCTGCATAAGACCCGTACAGGAGACCGAGATGAAACAGCAATACCTGATTGTTGGCGGCGTGATTCTGGCCGCATTCGCGCACAACGCTTTCGCAGCCGACGCCGCTACCCGGCTGGACAATCGAGGCGATCGCATCGAGCATCGTCTGGACAAGCGCGGCGATCGCGCTGAGAATCGTCTCGACAAGCGCGGCAACCGGATTGAAAACCGGCTCGACCAACGCGCCAACAACGCCCGCGACAACGGGCACCAGGGCCGGGCCAACCGCCTGGAGGCGCGCGGTGACCGCATCAACAATCGGCTGGACCGGCGCGGTAGCCGCATCAACAACCGCCTTGATCGTCGTGGTGACCGCATCAACAACCGCCTTGATCGTCGCGCGGCAAGACACTAGCGCCAGAAGAATGGCGGCGGCTACCGCGCCGGCTACCGGTCCGGCATGCGGAGCAAGATGAAAGGAGTACGATCCTGGCTTCGTCTGCAGAACTGGACCGGTTTCTGGCTGGCGTCGAGCGCCGCGCATTCGTCATCGCCCGCATGGCGGTGGGTCACGACCAGGATGCCCTGGATGTTGTACAGGATGCCATGATGAAGCTCGCTCAAAACTATTCGAATCGCGATTCGACCGAATGGCCGCCGCTGTTTCATCGTATTCTGCAAAGCAAGATCCGCGACTGGTATCGGCGCTCGGCCATTCGCAGCCGGTGGCGCGGATGGTTGCCCGCAATGCGGGCCGGCGACGCACCGGACGATCAGCCGGACCCGATGATGACGGCCCCCGATGTTCATGCCGTGGATCCTGCGGACGCCGTGGCAACCCGGCGCGAAATGGCGCAGCTTGAGCAAGCCGTGGCCAGCCTTCCGCGACGCCAGCAACAGGCCTTTCTGCTACGTACCTGGGAAGGTCTGGATGTGGCGGACACCGCCCGTGCCATGGGATGCTCGGAGGGAAGTGTGAAGACCCACTACTCGCGCGCGCTTCAATCCCTGCGAAACCAGGTCGACCGGGAAGGCGAGGTATGAACCATGGCTGACGATTCCCTGATTCGACAGACTCTGAAGGCCCTGCGCCTGCGTGCCGCGAGGCGCGAGGCGGTCGCCGCGGCCGAATCGAATCGGGCACGGCCCTGGCTCGCCTGGGCCATTCCCGCGGGGGGTCTGGTGGCGGCCTCGCTGGTGGCAATGCTGGCAATCGGTGTGTGGACACATTCGTCGCCGGTCACCGGGATCGAGGATGTGGACATTCTGGCAGCCAGGGAAAGTCCGGATTTCTACAGCGAAGACTATGAGTTCTACCTCTGGCTGGACGGACAGAAGCGTGCGGGCTAGAGCGGCTGTGATCGCCGCCTCACTTTGTGTATTGCCCCTGGTGGCAATGGCAGGCGATCCGGCCGACGTACCGGACATACAGCTACTGGAATTCCTGGGGGAATGGGAAACAAGCCAGGGCAAATGGATCGACCCGATGGACATTCCGTCGGACGATGCCGGGGACAGGACAAAGACGAAGGTGAAGACCAAAGGTGGCGAGGGGCAACATGAAAAATAGACGCGGAATGCTTCTGGCCGTGCTCTGCATCGCAAACCTGTTGGCGGCGGCCTCTCCGGCCTGGGCGATGGAATGGAAAGATCTGTCCGCGCGGGACCAGAAGCTTTTGCGCCCACTGCAGCAGAAATGGGACTCCCTGCCGCCGGCCCGTCAGGAGCGCCTGCGTCGTGGGGCCGAGCGCTGGCAAACCCTCACCCCGGAACAGCGGCAACGTGTGCGGCAACGCCTCCAACGCTGGCGTAAACTAACCCCGGAACAGCGGCAGGCAATTCGAGAGCGTTTCCAGCGCTTTCGCCAACTTCCGCCGGACGTGCAGGAGCGGATCCGTCAGGAGCGGGAGCGGTTCCGGTCCCTGCCACCCGAGGAAAGGGAACGCCTGCGGCAGCGTTGGCGAAACATGACCCCGGAGCAGCGTCGCCGCTGGCGTGCGCGTCATCTACAGCGCATTCGCGCCTATCGGAGATCCCGGTAGGACAGACCGGGATCACTCCGAAGACTCTTCATTCGCCGACCAGCCATAGGCCTCAAGTTCGATTGTGAGCACTCGCGCGCCCGACAGAACCACTTTTCCGCGGTAGCGAATTCCCCCATCGGTCGCGAACTCAAAACCGTATTCACGATGCATGCGGATCGCACCGGAGGAGTCCCGGCGCAGACGCCAGCGTCGAAGAGCAACGGTGTCATCGAGAAACAGCACACCCGCCTGTTGGCAGCGATTTCGCGCGCCACGGCTGGCCGTTTCCTTGGCCCGCGCGGCCGACAGCCAGTAGAGAATCACCGCGACGAGAATCAGAATCGCGGGGATGGACTCAGTCACGCGGACGCCCGGCCTTGCCGCGGGAGGATTCCACGGGATATCGATCCTCGTTGATTTCAATCTTGCGCCACGCCGCGGCTCCAAGATCGACATCCAGTCGGTCGGCGAGACGCAGAAGATAAATGAATATGTCAGCCATCTCCATCGCCACTTCCTCCCGCTGGAGAGGTTCCAGCGCAAGACTGTCTTCCTCACCCATCCACTGGAAATGCTCGACCAGCTCCGCCGCCTCGACGATCAAGGCCATGGCAAGGTTTTTCGGCGAATGAAACTGTTCCCAATCCCGCGCCTCTGCGAACTCACGCAGGCGTCGTCGCAGGTCAGCGATCTCGCCCATGGAACTAGCCGGCCGCCAACAGCTTTCGCGCGCGGACGATGGCCGTACGTACCTGTTTCGGGGCCGTGCCGCCAATGTGGTCACGGGCGGCGACAGACCCTTCGAGGGTCAGTGACTTGAGCAGATCGGCATCGATGGCGTCCGAAAGCGATTTCAACTGGTCCAGCCCCAGATCGGCAAGCTCACAGCCGGCATCGATCGCAAGACGCACTGCCTTACCGACGATCTCGTGGGCATCGCGGAAGGGAACGCCACGCCGTACCAGCGCATCGGCGAGATCCGTGGCCGTGGTAAATCCGCGGGCGGCCGCATCGCGCATCGCGTCGCGGCGGACTTCGATGGATTCCATCATGCCGCGATACACCACCAGGCTGTCGAGCACCGTATCGACACTGTCGAACAGCGGCTCCTTGTCCTCCTGGTTGTCCTTGTTGTATGCCAGGGGCTGGCCTTTCATCAGGGTCAGCAGTGCAACCCAATGTCCCTGTACGCGCGCACACTTGCCGCGCACCAGCTCCGGGACATCCGGATTCTTCTTCTGCGGCATGATGCTGGAACCGGTGCAGTAGGCATCACCAAGATCCACAAATCCGAACTGCGCCGAAGACCAGAGAATCAGCTCCTCAGAAAAGCGGGACAGGTGCATCATGATCAAGGCCGCGGCCGACACGAACTCAATCGCAAAGTCCCGGTCTGAAACCGCGTCCAGCGAGTTGGCAGCGGGTACATCGAAGCCGAGTTCCTTCGCCGTGAGCGCCCGATCGAGCGGATACGTCGTACCCGCAAGCGCGGCGGAGCCCAGCGGCATGATATTCACCCGACGGCGACAGTCGTGCATCCGCTCCGCGTCACGCTGCAGCATTTCAAACCAGGCCAGCATGTGGTGACCGAAGCTCACGGGTTGAGCCGGCTGAAGATGGGTATAACCCGGCATGAGGGTATCCACCTCGCGTTCGGCAAGATCAACCAGCACGGACTGCAGCGACTGTATCGCGACTACGATCTCGTCGATTGCCTCACGCAGGAACAGGCGAATGTCGGTGGCGACCTGGTCGTTCCGGGATCGTCCGGTATGGAGCTTCTTGCCCACATCCCCGACCCGGTCAATCAGTCGCGCCTCGATATTCATGTGGACGTCCTCGAGCTCGACGCTCCAGGCGAACTGTCCGGATTCGATCTCCCTTTCAATCTGCTGGAGGCCTTCGACGATCGCGCCCCTCTCCTTGGCGGTCAGCACACCAACCGCCGCAAGCATGGTCGCATGCGCGATCGAGCCGCGGATATCATATCGGTACAGACGTTTGTCGAAACCGATGGACGCGGTAAACTCCTCCACCAGACTGTCGGTGGGTGCGTCAAAACGGCCTCCCCAGGGTTTCTTCTTGTCCATGTTTGCAGTACTGTTTCGGGTCCGGAAACAGCTATGGTACCGGGGATGAAGGCCCGCGAAAACGGCATGGCCGTACTGCGTCGGCCCGCCCGCCCGTCCGCACGCCGAGCCCGATTATCGGTAATGGATTGTCCGCGGCCCCGGGCCCGGCTATTTTCTGGTTAATGAAACATTGGACAGCGTTACATCTGGTTCGGACTCTCCTTAGAGTGCACCCCCACCCCGAATACCGAACCAGA
>JARRJV010000052.1 GCA_037388825.1 Acidiferrobacteraceae bacterium
ATTCTGCGTAAAAACCACTCGGGTCGGTTTGGGTAGACCCCGGTATTCAGGGAGGTTTCATTTTTTCCTTGCTTGGCCAGAAGGACTGTATATAATTACAGTACACCTGTACGAATATACAGTCATCCAATGAGCCAGTCACTGACCCCCAGACAGGAGCAGATCCTGGAAATGATTCGCGGATTCCTCGCCGAGCGCGGTCATCCGCCTACCCGGGCCGAAATCGCCCGGGAACTGGGGTTTCGTTCGCCCAATGCCGCCGAGGAGCACCTGCGGGCCCTGGCGCGCAAGGGCGCGGTCGAGTTACTGCCTGGTGCCTCACGGGGGATCCGGTTGCCGGAAGAAGAGGACGGCTTGCCTGTGGTAGGGCGAGTGGCGGCCGGCTCCCCCATCCTGGCCCAGGAGCAGATCGAGGATCATTACAAACTGGATCCGGCCCTGTTCCGGCCACGGGCCGATTATCTGTTGCGGGTGCAGGGCCTGAGTATGCGCGACGTCGGCATCCTCGATGGCGATCTGCTGGCGGTGCACCGCACGCCGGAGGCAGCCAATGGCCAGATCGTGGTGGCGCGCGTGGAAGACGAGGTCACGGTCAAGCGTTTCCAGCGCAACGGTCACCAGGTTCGCCTGCTGCCCGAGAATCCCGATTATTCTCCTATCGAAATCGATCTGCGACACCAGCCCCTGGTTATCGAAGGGCTGGGCGTAGGCATCCTGCGCAACCACTCTCTCCGATGAATCTGGACAGTCACATGCAACGCGCCGGGGTCTGGCGCGGGGGCGGCACTCCCCCTGAAGACAGCGGCCTGGCCACCGGTATCCCCCAGCTGGATGACTTGCTGGGCGGTTGGCCCCAAGGGGCATTGACCGAGATCCTGGTGCCGGAGGAGGGCATTGGTGAGTTGAGCCTGTTGATGCCGGTACTGGCGCGCCTCAGCCATACCCGGCGCTGGCTCGCCTGGGTGGCGCCGCCGCACATTCCCTATGCCCCGGCCCTGGCCGGTGCCGGCATCGATCTTTCCCGGGTGTTGTTGGTGCGCCCGCGCAGCGCCACCGATGGCCTGTGGGCGGTGGAACAGACCCTGCGCGCCGGCACCTGCGGTGCCGTGCTCGCCTGGCTGGCGGCGGCGGACAACACGGTGTTGCGTCGTCTGCAGCTGGCAGCGGAGGCGGGGCGGGCCATGGGCATATTGTTTCGTCCCGTGCGCCTGGCCTCCCACGCTTCGCCGGCGGCGTTGCGACTACGACTGGAAACAAGCTCGCGCGGACTCGCGGTCCATGTACTCAAGCGCCGTGGGCGCTGGACCGGGGGTCCCGTGTATCTGGATCAGGCCCATGCTTTGGCTCTGTCTTCACCTTCCCCGTCTGCCCCTGGAAGTATTCAGCCGGGGCGGACCTGCTAGCGGACCGCAGGCGGTCGTCGAATCGGGGCGAGCCTCGGCGCAGCGCATCTTGCTGTGCAACGACAAGGCGGCTTGCCGTGGCGTGCGCCCGGGCATGGCCGTGGCCGCGGCCCAGGCTCTGCTGGATGATCTTCAACTTATGGCCCGCGACCCGTCCCGGGAGCGGATCGCTCTGGAACAGTTGGCGGCCTGGGCAATGCGTTACACCTCCGTGGTCAGTCTGGCGCCACCCCGGTCCCTGTTGCTGGAGATCGGCGGCAGCCTCAGCTTATTCGATGGCCTGGAGAACTTGCGCAGTCAAATCCACGATGAGTTGCCGGAACTGGGTTATGAGTTGGCCACGGCGGTGGCGCCCACGCCCCTGGCCGCCCTGTGGTTGGCGCGGCACCAGGGCAATACGTTAATCGTTGAGCATAAGCGAGCACTTACTCAAGCGCTGGCGACCATCCCCCTGAGTCAACTGGAACTGGATAACAGGCTGCAGAAATCCCTGCGCGGCATGGGTCTGCGTGTGTTGGGCGATCTGCTGCGCCTGCCGCGGGATGGGCTCTCCCGTCGCCTGGGCAAGGCACTGTTGCACGATCTGGACCGTGCCCTCGGTCGGGTGCCGGATCCGCGAACCCCGTTTGTGCCACCGCCGCGCTTTCACGAGCAGATCTCCCTGCCATCCGAGGTGGAGGAGGTGGAGGCCTTGCTATTCGCGGTCCAGCGCCTGGTGTCGGGGCTGGCCGGTCGTCTGCAGGGTTGTGGCGGCGGGGTGCAGCAACTGGAACTGCAATTGGTCCACCGGCGCCAGCAGCTGACATCCGTTTCCGTAAACCTCGCCGCACCCGCCCGTGATGGCGCCCGTCTGCTTGCTCTTATGCGTGAACGACTGGAGCGTCTGTCGCTGGTAGCGCCGGTGACGGAGGTGGCCCTGCTCGCCGAAGACATCCTGCCCTTCGCCGAGAGCAATCGCGATCTGTTCGCCCGTCACGGCGAACAGGAAGAGGACTGGCTGGCCTTGCTCGAACGTCTGCATGCGCGCCTGGGAGAAGAAGCGGTGCGTGGTCTGTATGCAGTGGCAGAACATCGCCCGGAGCGCGCCTGGTGTGATGATGCTCCGGGTCAGTCGCGTGCGGTGCCACGCTTCGCTCCGCGACCGGTGTGGCTGTTGCCGGCACCCCTGCCGCTGGAGGCCCACAGGAACAAGCCATACTTTCATGGCGCACTGGAACTGGAGCCAGGGCGCGAGCGCATCGAGAGCGGCTGGTGGGACGGTAACGATATCGCGCGTGACTATTTTGTTGCCCGCAATCCCCACGGGGTCCGTCTGTGGCTGTTCCGTGAACTGCGTGGTTCCCGCGGCTGGTATTTGCACGGGATCTTCGGGTGAGCGATGGCCGTGAACAGGGTTTCGCGCTCACACAGCAAGGGGCGATCGATCATCACCGAAGGCGCGCGTGACGGGGTTGCCGGTGTTCCCGCCTATGCGGAACTCCATGCGATTTCCAATTTCACGTTTTTGCGCGGCGCTTCCCATCCGGAGGAACTGGTGGCGCGCGCATATGAACTTGGCTATGCCGCTCTCGCCCTGACCGATGAGTGTTCGTTTGCCGGTATCGTGCGCGCCCATGTGGCAGCGAAGGACTGCGGTTTGCATCTGATCGTCGGCAGCGAGTTCCGGCTCGAAGACGGCACGCACCTGGTGCTCTACGCCAATGACCGCGAGCGCTACGGCGATCTGTCCCGGCTCATCACCCGCGGCCGACGCGCCGCCTCCAAGGGAAGCTACCGGCTGACGCGCGCCGATGTGAGTGAAGTGGCGGCGCGATGTCTGGCCTTGTGGTTGCCCGGGGAGGAGCCGGACATCGAGGCCGCGCGCTGGCTGGCGCGGGTCTTTCCGGGTCGCGCCTGGATCGCAGTCGAATTATTGTGCCGCGCAGGTGACCACAAACGGCTGCAAGGCCTGAGCGACATCGGCCGTGCGACCGGTCTGGTGCTGCTGGCCGCCGGCGACGTACACATGCACGTACGTGCGCGCCGTAGCCTGCAGGACACCCTGGCCGCCATTCGTCTGCATACCACAGTGCAGGCGGCGGGACATGATCTCGCCGCCAACGGTGAGCGACACCTGCGCACGCGCGAGGCCCTGGCGCGCTTGTATCCGGCGGAATTGCTGAACGAGACCCTGCGTTTCGCGGCGCGCTGCCAATTCTCTCTCGACGAACTGCGTTATGAGTATCCGCGGGAACTGGTGCCGGATGGAGAAACGCCGGCTGCCTACCTGCGCCAGTTGACGGAAGAGGGGATGCATTTGCGCTGGCCCCATGGTGAACCCGATCGGGTGCGAAAAATGGTGGAGCATGAACTGACCTTGATCGCGGAACTGCAATACGAGCCCTATTTCCTCACGGTGTACGACATCGTTGCCTTTGCCCGCAGCCGCAACATCCTGTGTCAGGGCCGTGGTTCGGCGGCCAACTCGGCCGTGTGTTATTGCCTCGGCATCACCGAGGTGGATCCTGCGCGCATGGAAATGCTGTTCGAGCGTTTCGTATCCAGGGAACGCAACGAGCCGCCGGACATCGACGTCGATTTCGAGCACGAGCGGCGCGAGGAGGTAATTCAGTATTTATATAATAAGTACGGTCGCCATCGTGCCGCCCTCGCGGCCACGGTAATCACCTACCGCCCGCGCAGCGCCGTGCGTGATGTGGGCAAGGCCCTGGGCCTGGACCTGGCACAGGTGGATCGCCTGGCGAAGAACCTGCAATGGTGGGATGGCGACCGCGGACCACGGGCACACGGAGATGGCATCGATCCCGAACGCCTGCGCGAAGCCGGTTTCGATCCCGGGAACCCGGCGATTCGCCGGCTCGGCTTGCTGGTACACGAGTTGCTCGGCTTTCCCCGTCACCTGTCGCAGCATGTCGGTGGTTTCGTCATTGCTCGCGATGAGCTGTCACGCCTGGTTCCGATCGAGAATGCTGCCATGGTGGATCGTTCCATCATCCAGTGGGACAAGGATGATCTCGATGCCCTGGGGCTGCTCAAGGTGGATTGTCTGGCCCTGGGTATGTTGACCGCCATCCATCGCGCGCTGGATCTGCTCACCGCGTTTCGCGGGCGGCCGTATACACTTGCCGGGATACCGCCCGAGGATGTGCGGGTATATCAAATGATCCAGCAAGCCGACACCGTGGGTGTGTTCCAGATCGAGTCGCGCGCACAGATGGCGATGTTGCCGCGCCTGAGGCCGGCCAGTTTCTATGACCTCGTTGTTGAAGTTGCCATTGTGCGCCCCGGACCCATTCAGGGAGAGATGGTGCATCCCTATCTGCGCCGGCGTCAGGGCAAGGAGCCGGTGACCTATCCCTCCCCGGAAGTGCGCGGGGTGCTGGAGCGTACCCTCGGTGTACCCATTTTCCAGGAACAGGTGATCAAGCTTGCCATGGTGGCTGCCGGCTTTACGCCAGGAGAGGCCGATGCCCTGCGCCGTTCCATGGCCGCCTGGCGTCGGCGCGGCGGGCTGGAGTCCTTCGAGCAACGCCTGATCGACGGTATGCGCGCCCGCGGTTACGAGGAACAGTTCGCGCGTCAGATCTTTGCCCAGATCCAGGGTTTCGGTGAGTACGGTTTCCCCGAGTCCCATGCTGCGAGTTTTGCCCTGCTGGTCTATGCCTCCGCCTGGTTGAAGTGCCACGAGCCGGCGGCATTCGCCTGTGCCCTGCTCAACAGCCAGCCCATGGGTTTCTATGCACCGGCACAACTGGTGCAGGACGTGCGTCGTCACGGAGTCGTGGTGCGGCCGGTGGATGTAAACCATAGTGATTGGGACTGCGGTCTGGAGTCAAACGAGGCTGGCGAAGCAGTGATTCGCCTCGGTCTGTGTATGGTGCGTGGCCTGTCCGCTGCCGCGGGCGATCGCGTGATGGAGGCGCGCGCGAAGGACCTGTTTGCCAGCGTCAATGACCTGGCGCGGCGTGCACGGCTGAACCGCGGTGAACTGGAAGCGCTCGCCGCCGCCGATGCCCTGAAGGGACTCGCCGGTCACCGTCATCGTGCCCGCTGGGCAGTGCTGGGTGTCGAGGCACAGACACCGCTACTGTCCGGCGCCGACATCGCCGAAGGTCTGCCCCTCTTGCGCACACCCACGGAAGGCGAGGAGATCGTCTCTGACTACTCCAGCCTTGCCCTGACCCTGGGCCGTCATCCGCTGGCCCTGATTCGGGAACCGTTACGGGCGCGGCATGTCCTCACGGCAGAGGAAGTCATGCAGATTCCCCATGGCGAATTCGTCACTGCCGCCGGACTGGTAGTGTGTCGCCAGCGTCCCGCGTCCGCGGCCGGCGTGATCTTCGTTACGCTGGAAGACGAAACCGGTACCGTCAATCTGGTCGTGTGGCAGCGGGTGCTGGAATGCTACCGGCGGGCCCTGCTGGGGGCGCAGCTCCTCGGCGTCACCGGCGAGGTTCAACGCGAGGGTGAGGTATTACATATCATTGCCCGTGAACTCGCAGATCATGGCGATCTGCTTGGAGAACTGACCGCGCCGTCGCGCGACTTTCGCTAGGCTGCTTTCGAAGCTGTAACGCAGCGCAGTCAATCTGATACTCTCCTGTTCGATGTCCCTGTTTCCCGACAAGCAGGCCGCCGGCCACGCCGATCCGAATCCGGCGCCCTCCAAATTCAAGAAGCACTCGCCTCTGATCCTGCTTGCGCTGGTATTGGTCCTGGCATCCCTGTTGCGCTTGCAGGGAATTGGTTGGGGCCTGCCAACGGTGGGCCATCCCGCCTATTCCTACCATCCGGACGAGGCACCCCTGATCCTTGCCGCTCATCGCATGGCTGTCGATGGCGTGAAGCGGGCAGACTTCATCTATGGCGGCACTCTCTTTTTCCGAATGCTTGCCATTCCCGCACCCCTGAACAGCCTGCTGGATACGTTCTCCGGTGGCCACGGAAAAATAGGCAACGCCATTCTTTTCTGGCGCCTGTTCATGACCCTGGTCGCCCTGATCAGCATTCTGTTTCTCTACCGAATCGGTGCGATTTTGTTCAACCGCCGCGTAGGAATACTGGCCGCGCTATTGTTGGCCGTGGTTCCGGCGCACGTGGTATGGGCACAGCGTGTCCGACCCGACGAGATAGCTGCCCTATTCGCGATTGTCCTTTTCTATCTCGCCGTAAAGCTGTATCGGGCTGAAAGCCACCGGCACCGCTACCTGTTTGCCGCCGCCTTCGTGACGGGAATCGCCGTCGCCTTCCGGTTTCCATTGGCCCTGTTCGGAATACCCGCTGTAGTCGCCTATGGGCTACGGGACTGGAAAGGCGGTACAGCGTGGCGCCTATACGCAAAACATTTCGGGCTCGCGTTCGTTTGCGCCGTGATCGGCTATCTCGTCGGTAGCCCGCAAAGCCTATCCAGCCCGCATTCCCTGATCGCGGGAATGCAGTACCAATGGTCGTTCCAGTCCGGTGCGTTTCCGTACGCGATTGGCCGTGGGCCCGGGATCTACCAGTACGCATGGACCATGATGGTGATGGCCGTAGGTCACCCGATCTACGTGCTTGCGCTCGCCGGGGCAGTTGTCGGCCTGAGGCGCCGGGATCCCGGCGTGACTCTGGTCTTTTCGGCACTGTTGCCCTACCTCTTGTTGACCTCTTTCACGAGCTGGGTCGTGGTGCGCTATCTCGTGCCGCTTGTGCCCTTCATGGCCCTGCTCGCGGCCTATTTGTGCGAAAAGTGGTTGTTTCGTGGGTCGCGCCCGGTCGTGGCCGCGCTTGCGGTCAGCGCTGCCGTGCTCTGGGTATCGATGGTTTCGTTTGCCTACACGCGCATGGAGAAAGGTGCCGATACCCGAGACTTGGCAGCCACCTGGATCATGCAGAACCTCCCATCCGGGAGTGTAGTGGTGAGGGTGCTGGGCTATCCCGGCGACTTTGCGAGCAACGTGGGTCCTCTCCCCGGAATGAAAGATCTTGTCCTTTCACTTAAGAAGGGAGTCGATCCTGCGCAGCTGCTGGACGTCGTCAAGCCGCAATACGTAGTTGTTGGCGGCCAATACATGGACGAGTTGGCAAGACTCGGGCCGCGGTATCCGTCAGCCCGGGTGCGCCGCTTCTACAACGCCCTCTTGGGAGGCGCCTATACAGGAATCCATCGGGTAACAAATCCACCGGAGTTCATGGGAATAAACCTGCAAGCCCTGTTTTCATCCGTTGACTATCGGGTTGCAAACCCGACGATATATATCTATCAGCGCATACCGGGGATGTGATCTAGACTGCCTTGATCTTTCGAAAACCGAAAACCACCATGCGCAGAAGCAGCAGGCCATGGCGGAAGCGGCTGATCTTGGTATCACCGTAGGTACGACGCCGGTAGCGAATCGGAACCTCCACGATTTTGAGGTTGAGTTTGCTTGCCCCGAAGATCAGGTCGAAGTCGCCGAACGGATCAAAGTCGCCGAAGTATGGGCGGTTCTTCACGAGCTGCTGATAGTGCTGGCGTCGCAACACCTTCGTGCCACAGAGCGTGTCCTTGAAGCGCTGTCCCAGAAGCCAGGAGAACGCCAGTGCGAAAAACTTGTTCCCCAGAAGATTGAGGGATCGCATGGCCTCTCCTTCCAGGGGGTAGACAAGGCGGCTGCCGTTGATGAACTCGCCCATGTCCTGTTGCAGCGCGTTGTAGAACTTTGGCAACTCCTCTGGAGGAACCGTCAGGTCGGCGTCCAGAATCATCAGGACGTCTCCCGTTGCCTCGGCGAATCCCTTGCGTACCGCGTCGCCCTTGCCCTTGCCACCCTGGACCATCAGCTTGATGTCGTGGTCGGGGTAGGCCTCGATGACCCGGCGTATTTCGTCAGGCGTGCCATCGCTGGAATGGCCGTCGACAAAAATCACTTCCTGATGACCGCCAAATTCTGGCAGGCGCCGGATCGCCGGTTCGATATTGTCGCGCTCGTCCCGGCACGGGATGACCACGGTGGTGGACAGGGGCTGCTCGTGTTCGCGAGCGGCCGGTCGGGCGACGACGTAATGTGCCAGACAGGCGCGATTGATGCCGGGCAGGGTTCCGATGAGGTTGAAAAGCCAGGACAGCAACGGCACGTATTTTGGAAACAGCAGGCGTCTTTCTACCTTCACGGTCTCGTACCCGGCGAGATGCAGCAGGTTCTCAAGATCCTGGAGACTCAGCCAGCTCTGTTCCGGCGTTGGCATCTTGAGGCCGAGGCGCTCCCCCAGACGCAGGACCGGTTGCCAGAGAAAGTTGTAGTAGGAAACGACCAGCCGTGTATCCCGTTCGCAGAAACGCCGCAGAGACTGAAAGAACGACTGAATGTCATCCAGGTATCCAACCAGGTCGGACATGACGACGTAGTCGAAGGTCTCAGACCTGAGTTTGCCCAGGGATTCCACGTCGTCATTAATAATCTCGAGTTGCGGATATCGCTGTTGCGATAGTTGCGCGGTCTTTGGACTTAATTCGATGCCCACGCCCCGGGAAGGCTCCAGCGCGTTCAGCAGTTCCCCGGTTCCGCTCCCAAGTTCGAGGACCCGCTTGCCCGTTCCCGCGAGATAGCGGTGATACCGTACGTGGTCCTGGTGGTAGTAGCGGTTGCGTTTTCGCCAGGAATCGATGCGATCGGCGATTCCGTCGAAGTAATCACGAACCGTATCTTTGCGAGATCTCATGGGTGGCGGCGCGCAGGATGCGGGATGCAGTTCTTTTGTTTTCCTGAGTATAGCGCATGCCGTGCCATGGCAATTCCGGTTTTGCCGCGAGTCCCTGCCGGCCAGAGTCCAGATCAGCTGTGGCTGTATTGTCGCTCGATCTTGGTTAAAATGGCCGCCCTTTTCGTCGCCCAGGGCGCGTGGGCCGGGATCAGAGCTACGATGACGCAGGAATACTCCAGAGTGGCCACGACCGATGAGGTTCTGCCAGGAAAGATGAAGTGCGTGCAGGTCCATGGCCGGCGCATCCTGCTTGCGAACGTGGATGGCAACATTTTCGCGGCCGACGATATGTGCACCCACGAAGACGCTTCGCTTTGCACGGGTTCCCTGCATGGCGAATATGTGAAGTGCCCCCTGCATGGCAGCCGGTTCAATCTCCGTACCGGCCAGGTCATGGAGGAGCCCGCCGACGAGAATCTGCGTGTCTATCCGGTCAGGCTGGACGGAAATGTGATCCTGGTCGGTACCGAACTAGAGGAGTTTCAATGAGTCAACCGGCAGCACCCACACAGACACTGATGCGCTCCATCATCGGCCGCATCGCTACGGGACCCGAGTTAAGCAAGGATATCTCCCGCGAAGAGGCCCACGATGGCATGCGCGCCATACTCGACGGTCAGGTTGATCCGGTTCAGGCCGCGATCTACCTGATCGCACTGCGCATGAAGCGCGAGACGGATGACGAGAACATCGGCGTCCTGGATGCGATTCTGGAAACCACGGATCGCGCAACCGCATCCGTCGATGAGGTGGTGGATATCGCCGACCCCTACGACGGATACAATCGCACGCTTCCGTCTTCTCCTTTCCTGCCGGCTGTACTCGCGGCAGGCGGTGTGCCAGCGTACACCCACGGCGTCGAAACCATGGGCCCCAAGTACGGCATTACCCATCGCCAGGTCCTGCGCGCCGCCGGTGTGCCTGTGGATCTGACCGCCAGTGAGGCCGCCGACAAACTGGGCGATCCCGCCATCGGCTGGGCCTACGTGGATCAGTCGAAATTCAATGCACCCCTGCACGACCTTCAGGGCCTGCGTACGCAAATCGTCAAACGTCCGGTGTTGACGACTGTGGAAGTGCTGGCCGGGCCCATTCGCGGCCGGAAGAAAACCCATTTCGTTACCGGCTATGTGCACAAGCCCTATCCGCGGGTGTATGCGATGCTCGCTCGCCATTCCGGTTTTGACACAGCCCTGCTGATTCGCGGTGTCGAAGGTGGCGTGGTGCTGTCCCTTCGGCAGACGGGAAAATGTTTCTACTACCACGATCGTGGCGAAGAACAGTCCCGCGAATTTGATCCGGTCTCGCTGGGGATTGAACAGGAGACGCGGGCGGCGCCGCTGCCCGAGTCCCTGACTCAGGCGGGTGAGGGCGGCGACGCGGTGACCGGAACCGTGGATGCGCAGGCAGCGGCTGCCGCGGCCGCGGACGCGGGCATGGCAGCGTTGGAGGGTGCTCCCGGGCCCGTGCGCGATGGTCTCGTCTATGCTGGTGCCTTGTGCCTGTGGCATCTCGGGCGTTTCGACAGCCCGGAAGCGGCCGCCAGGGCGGTACGTGAAATACTCGATTCCGGTTCAGCTTTGGCCCGGGTCAACGCTATTCGAAATAACCAGTAGGGGAACTGAAATGGAGAAGATCGAGACCGCATCCGGCCTGGGCTATGAGGACCTGGTGGAAGGTGAAGGCGATACGGCATCCGGGCCCGGGCAAACCGTGACGGTTCACTACACCGGTTGGCTGGAGGATGGAACGAAATTCGACTCCAGCGTCGATCGAAACGAGCCGTTCCAGTTTCCCCTCGGGGTCGGGATGGTTATCCGCGGTTGGGATGAAGGCGTCGCCGGAATGAAGGTCGGCGGGAAGCGCCGGCTGACCATCCCGCCGCAGCTCGGCTATGGCGAGCGGGGCGCGGGGGGTGTAATTCCTCCGAACGCTACCTTGATCTTCGAAGTC
>JARRJV010000053.1 GCA_037388825.1 Acidiferrobacteraceae bacterium
GGCGTAGAACCCCTCATCTCCCTTCGCACGCACACCGATTCCCGCGGGAATGGCGTCGTAACGGTTGAGGACAATGGTCCCGGCGTCCCAAACGGATTACAGACTCGAATTTTCGATCCCTTCTTCACCACAAAAGGGGTCGGAGAAGGAACCGGGCTTGGCCTTGCGATTACGCAAGCGATGGTTGCGAAACTTGGAGGCAGCCTGCGGTGCGATGCCTCATACAAAGAGGGGGCGCGTTTCGTTTTGAAACTGCCGCTCGAGTAGCAAAAAAGAACCGGGGGGATAGCTATGGTCGTTGAAGCCAAAGAAATCATAAGGGACGACACGAATGAGGGAGGGCCACTCATCCTGGTGGTCGAGGACGACGTCAACATGCGGCAACTCATCGCCGATGTGCTTGAACCGATTGATGCCAAGATTATCGCCGTCCGAAATTCGCAGAATGCCCTCGATTATCTCGAAAATGAGGAGATCGGCGTCGTCGTCACGGACCTCCGCATGCCCGGTGTGGACGGCATCGACGTACTGAAGTTTGCCAAGAACCGGAGCTCCCTGATCCACGTCGTCCTTATCACAGGGTACGCAACGGTCGAATCAGCGGTCGAATCCCTCAAGAGCGGCGCCTATGACTACCTCCGAAAGCCGTTCGAGCCGCTGGAATTGCGGCACACCGTGGAACGCGCCCTGGAGCACTATCTGCTCAGCCGCGAAAATTCGCGCCAGAGGATTCCAGGACAGCCCCAGGGAAGCGAGCACGAACTGGTTGGCAAGAGCAAGGGAATGGAGCACGTACACAGATTGATCGACGCCTCGGCCGGATATGATTGCTGTGTCCTGATCACGGGTGAAAGCGGTTGTGGCAAAGAGCTGGTTGCCCGGCAGATACACGGGCAAAGCACTCGCAGTGAAAAGCCGTTTATCGCCCTGAACTGCGCCGCGATTCCCGAAAATATTATTGAGAGTGAACTGTTTGGCTATCGCAAAGGCGCATTCACCGGCGCCGATCGGGACAAGGTTGGCCTGTTCGAAGCTGCCCATAGCGGAACCCTTTTCCTGGACGAGATCAACAATGCGTCGCTTTCACTGCAGGCGAAACTGCTGCGTGCGATTCAAGATGGTGTCTTCTTCCGCATGGGTGATACGACCCCGAGAACAGTCGATGTAAGGCTGATTGCCGCAAGCAATCGTTCCCTGCCTGATCTGATCGAACAGGGTCTGTTCCGGAACGATCTGTACTATCGGCTCAAGGTCGTCGAGATAGACGTACCCCCGCTTCGCGAGCGACACGGCGATATTCCCTTGTTGGCGAACTACTTCATAGCGAAGAATTCCCGCAAACTCAGGAAGGATGTGGACGGACTGACAACAGGAGTCCTGGGCGCGCTGATGCGCTACGACTGGCCGGGCAATGTACGGGAACTCGAGAATCTTATCCAACGCATGATTATTCTGACGGAAACCGATCTGATAGATGTCGATGTACTGCCGGCTGAATTCGCGGAACCCAAGGAGGGAGCACGAAAGGCGCTTGATCACATTTCGCCGCAGAGCCTGGAGGAGATCGAGATGTACTTTATTGCCAAAACTCTGCGGGAAACCAAGGGAAATCGGTCTCTCGCAGCCGAGATCCTCGGGATCGACAAGTCCACCCTTTGGCGCAAGATCAAACGTTACAGCCTGGCCCAGTGAGCCGGAGCAGACAGGCCGCACAGCCGCTCGGCCACTTCACCGTTGGTTAATGCCGAGCCGCCGGGCATCGCCCCGCTCGTTCCGTCCGGCGATCCGTTTCCATGGGTGTACGCCTTCCCGGTGCGGGGTGCTTACCATTTCTTGTACGGCAGGAATTTTCCGTTCATGGTGACCTTTACCCGATCCCCTTTCGGATCCTCCACCTTGTCGATGTCGAGGGTGAAGTCGATGGCGCTCATGATGCCGTCGCCGAACTTTTCGTGGATGACGGCCTTGATGGGCATGCCGTAGACCTGCATGATTTCGTAGAAGCGATACACCAACGGATCGGTGGGAACCACCGGTCCCAGACCCTTGCTCGGGAATTCGGTCAGCTCCTGCGCGACCTCCGGCCCGAGATCCAGCGCGGATGCCAGTTTCGCGGCCTCCTCCGCAGATGCACTTGCCTGACGATAGACCAGGGCCGCGATCCATACCTCATCCCGGCCCAGGGTCGATTCGAGATCCGCAAATGACAATCCCTTTTGCTTCTTCGCCTCGAGCAGTTTCGCGGTAATGTCGGCACTATCCATTTCGTTTTTCCTCTCGGTGTTTCTGTTCTTGAATCCGTTTGCGGTTTCCCGGAAGGGATGGGGGCAGTTGCGCGGGGAGCGATCTTTGGCGCGCCAGCCATGAAATGCTCAGGTGTCCGATTTCTTGTTCACCATGAATGCAGTCCTGCACACCGCGTGCCATTCTCACACGGACGGCCAATCCATTGTTCACATAGGACTATTGGCGGACTTCATGCGTGCGCGCGTCGAAGATGGGGCATAGCCTGCACCACGATTGCACGCGGTACGGCATGACCGCACCAAACCGGACCGGGCTCACTACCGAGAAGGGCGGCCTAGATAATCTTCCGCCCGGTACCGACCTTCGCTTCCGCCGACGCGTTGGACTTCAGTTCCACCCGCGCTGGGACCCCCAATCCGCGCTCGACTCCCGGGCGCGCGGCCAGGGCCCGCAACCAGCGTTGCAGATTGGGCAAACCGTCCACATCGACACCCGCCCACTCGTAGGCGCGCACCCACGGAAATGTGGCAAAGTCCGCAATCGACAATTCATCTACCAGATACTCGTGCTCCTGCAGCCGCCCTTCGAGCACTTCGTACAGCCGCCGGGTCTCGTTCTGGTAGCGCTTGATGGCGTAGGGTATTTTCACCGGCGCGTAGCGATAGAACACATTGGCCTGTCCCTGCATCGGGCCGATGCCAGCCATCTGAAACATGAGCCACTGCAGAACCCGTGAACGCTGCTTTGGCTCCACTGGCAGAAACATTCCGCTTTTCTCCGCCAGATAGATCAGAATGGCGCCGGACTCGAAAACAGCGAAATCGCCGTTGTCGTGATCAACAATGGCAGGGATACGCCCATTCGGATTCAGGCGCAGATACCAGTCCTGTTTCTGTTCCTTCTCACCCAGGTTGATCGGCCGGACCCGGTACGGCAATCCGGTCTCCTCGAGCATGATGGATGCCTTGTAGCCATTTGGTGTAGTCGCGCTGTACAACTCGATCATCGCGTTTGCCTCCATTCGTGTGAACCCACACCAATTCGAACACTGGAGGCTGATCAGGTTCCGTTACGATTCCGGACAGGTACCCGCGCGCTGGAGTTGGTCCAGTTCTTCCGTTGAATTCACGTTAAGAAAGGCCGCGGCTTCGTCGGAGAAGTCCACCACGATGGGTGCGTGCCGACGCAGGAATGATTCCAGGCGATACTCGCCATGGTCTAGCTGTTCCCGGATATCGTCGCGCAGCGCGACCGGAAGCAGGGCCACCGTGTTCTGAAGTCGCACCCCATCGTGGGCCACCACCACGTCGCGAGTGGGTTGCGACGTCGCCGCGCGCAAACGCATGCACAGATCCCGGGGCAGGCAAGGGGTGTCACACGGGACCACCAGCAGCTGGGCCGAGGGGCAGGCATCCATGGCGGCGGCAATGCCCGCCAGCGGCCCGGCAAAATCCCCGTCCTGGTCCTGGACGACGGGATATCCAAGGGCACGATAGGATTCGAGATTGCGGTTCGCGCTGATGCGGGTTTCATCCACCTGGGGCGCGATGCGGGCAATCACATGGCATACCAGCGGCTCGCCCCACAGGGGGATCAGACCCTTGTCGCGGCCGTTGAAACGATGCCCACGGCCGCCGGCCAGCACCACCGCCGTTACCCCGATTTTCACTGCAATTCGCTCCTTTTGCGGTCGCCACCGCGTTTTCTTGACGCCTCTGAGAGCGCTAGTTTATGTTAGCCGGCCCCACAGACAAGCCATGGGAGCCCAGGTGGCCAAGAAAAGTGCCCTGCCCGATTTCGAGGCCGCGCTCGAAGAGTTGGAGAAGATCGCGGAAAAAATGGAAAGCGGCGATCAGAGCCTGGAAGAGGCCCTGGCCTCGTTCCAGCGGGGCATCGAGCTGACGCGCGCATGCCAGAAAGGCCTGCAGGAAGCGGAGCAACGTGTAGAAAAACTGATTCGCGAGAACGATACCTGGTCCACCGAACCCCTGTCACCGGACGAGACAGAAGAATAGACTTCATCGCGGTGTCGGACTTCCAGCTATATTTGGTTACCCGTGTCACGAAACGCTGACATCCTGCGCCAGTACCGGCAGCGGGTGGAACAGGCCCTGATGGAGCGCCTGCCCCCCGAATCCCGTACGCCCCGGCGTCTGCATGCCGCCATGCGCTACGCGACGCTCAATGGCGGCAAGCGGATTCGGGCCTGCCTGGCCTATGGCGCAGGAATCGCCGCCGGCGCGGAGCCCGCGCAACTGGACGCGCCAGCCTGCGCTGTGGAAATCATCCACAGCTTTTCCCTGGTGCACGACGACTTGCCATGCATGGACGACGACGAGCTCCGTCGTGGCAGGCCCACCTGTCATCGCGCGTTTGACGAGGGCACGGCCCTGCTCGCCGGAGACGCACTGCAGAGCCTCGCGTTCGAACTCCTGGCTAGCGATCCGACCATGGCGGTTTCCGCAGGGATTCGAATGGACATGATTTCCCTGCTCGCCCGCGCCACCGGATCCCTGGGCATGGCCGGTGGCCAGGCCATCGACATCGACTCCGTCGGCAAGACACTGACCGTGGACGAACTGGAATCAATGCACGAGCGCAAAACCGGTCAACTGATTCATACCTCGGTCGTCCTGGGTGCGATGGCAGCGGAGGCGGACGACCCCTTCCTGCGTGCCGTGTCGGGTTACGGCCGCGCCATCGGTCTCGCCTTCCAGGTGGTGGACGATATCCTCGACCTCACCGCCGATACGGCCACCCTGGGCAAGCCCCAGGGCTCGGATCTGGCCCGAAACAAGCCCACTTACCCGGCGATTCTGGGCCTGGAGGCGGCCCGGGACCTGGCGGCCCGGCTCCGCGACGAGGCACTCGAAAGCCTGGCCCCCTTGGGGGATAATGGCGGTTTTCTCGCCTTTCTAGCGGATTACATCATCGAGCGCAGCCAGTGAGCGATTCCGATTCCCGTACCAGCCCCCTGCTCCCCGGTATCAATTCACCGGAGGACCTGCGCCACCTGTCCGAGCGAAATCTGGAGCCGCTGGCCGAAGAAGTGCGCGCCTTTATTATTGATACCGTTTCACGCACCGGTGGCCACCTGGCCGCCAGCCTGGGCACCGTGGAACTGACCATCGCCCTGCACTACGTAATGAACACCCCCGATGACCGACTCGTGTGGGACGTGGGTCACCAGACCTACGCCCACAAGATCCTGACCGGCCGGCGGGACCGCATGGGCACACTGCGCCAACAGGGTGGGCTGTCCGGGTTTACCAAGCGGGGCGAAAGTCCCTACGACACCTTCGGGGTGGGCCACTCCAGCACCTCGATCAGTGCCGCCCTCGGCATGGCGGTAGCGGCGGCGCGCAACGACCCGGAACGCCAGGTGATCGCGGTCATCGGGGACGGCGCCCTGTCCGCAGGCATGGCCTATGAGGCCCTGAACAATGCGGGCGACATGGACGCCAATCTGCTGGTGATTCTGAACGACAACGATATGTCGATTTCGGAAAACGTCGGCGCCATGTCCCGCTACCTGGCCCGGATCCTGTCGGGGAAGGTCTACACCAGCGTGCGCGAAGGCAGCAAACAGATGCTCAAGCCGGTGCGCCCCATGTGGAAGCTTGCCCGCCGCGCCGAGGAACACATGAAGGGCATGTTCATGCCCAGTACGCTGTTCGAGGAAATGGGTTTCAACTATTTCGGGCCCATCGACGGCCATGACGTTGGTGAACTCGTGCGCACACTGCGGAATCTGCGCCGGCTGAAGGGCCCCCGTTTCCTGCACGTGGTCACGAAAAAAGGCAAAGGCTACGAACCGGCCGAGGGAGACCCGTGCAGCTATCACGGAGTCGCACCGTTCGATCCCGCGACCGGAAAGGCGGAGGCCAAACCCAAGGGCATTTCCTATACGCAGGTCTTCAGCGAATGGCTGTGCGATATGGCCGCCGCGGACGAATCCCTGGTGGCCATCACGCCGGCCATGCGCGAGGGATCCGGGCTGGTGGCGTTCTCGGAACGCTATCCGGACCGCTACTTCGACGTTGGGATCGCCGAGCAACACGCCCTGACCTTCGCCGCCGGCCTCGCCTGCGAGGGCCTGCGCCCCGTGGTCGCGATCTATTCCACGTTTCTGCAACGGGCCTATGACCAGGCCATTCACGATGTCTGCCTGCAGAACCTGCCGGTGACCCTTGCGGTGGATCGTGCCGGGATCGTCGGACCGGACGGAGCGACCCACTGCGGCAACTTCGACCTGAGCTACCTTCGCTGCCTGCCGAACATCACCCTCATGGCTCCCGCCGACGAAGGCGAATGCCGCCGCATGCTGAGCACCGCCCACCGGCTGGACGGGCCTGCGGCCGTACGCTATCCGCGGGACACCGGTGCCGGTGTATCCGTGGGATCCGAGCTGGATACCCTGCCTGTGGGCAAGGCCGAGATCCGGCGCACCGGAAGCCGTATTGCCATCCTTGCCTTTGGCTCCATGGTATCGCCGTCCCTGGGCGCCGGGGATGCCCTGGATGCGACGGTGGTGAACATGCGCTTCGTGAAGCCCCTGGACGAGGACCTGGTACGGGAAATGGCCCACAAGCACGCCATGTTGGTTACGGTGGAGGAAAATACCCTTGCGGGTGGTGCGGGTTCAGCGGTCAACGAGTTCCTCGCCCGCGAACACGTCGACACCGCAGTGCTAAATCTGGGCCTGCCGGACGATTTTCCGCCCCAGGGAGGCCGTGCGGAACTGCTGGCCCAGTACGGCTTGGACGCCGATGGGATTCAGCGTACCATTCGCCGCGCCGCGCCCGGGGACATCGTCAAGGCGCTGGAATCGGCCTTATCCTGACTGATATAGTCAGGAATCCAGCACTCCCCGGCGCCGGAACCACGAGAGAACCCGATGAAAGCCAGCAAACCGCAAACCGAACCGGTAGAACCCGCCATCGCCGATGTGCAGAACGCACCGGACACCCGCCGCATCCCCATCGACAAGGTCGGAATCAAGGACATTCGCCACCCGGTACGGGTGAAGGACCGCAGCCAGGGCGAGCAGCACACGATCGCGCGCTTCAATATGTATGTCGGGCTGCCGCATAACTTCAAGGGCACCCATATGTCCCGGTTCGTGGAGATCCTCAACCACCACGAGTACGAGATCTCGGTGAAGTCCTTTACCGCGATGCTGGCGGAGATGCGGGACCGGCTCGAGGCCGATACCGGGCACATCGAAATGAGCTTTCCCTATTTCATCGAGAAGCAGGCGCCGGTGTCCGGCGTGCGCAGTCTCATGGACTACGAGGTTTCACTGACCGGCGAAGTCAGTGGTGATGACATCTCGGTCAACATCAAGGTGGCCGTACCGGTCACCAGTCTGTGTCCCTGTTCCAAGGAGATCTCCGCCTACGGGGCGCACAATCAACGCTCCCATGTCACCGTCGACGTCCGCACCAATGCCTTTGTGTGGATCGAGGATGTCATCGATATCGTCGAGAAACAGGCGAGCTGCGAGTTGTACGGACTGTTGAAACGTCCGGACGAGAAGTTCGTAACGGAGCAGGCCTACGACAATCCCAAGTTCGTGGAGGACATGGTTCGCGACGTCGCCGCAGTGCTGAATGCGGACCCGCGCATCGATGCCTACACGGTGGAATCGGAGAACTTCGAGTCCATCCACAATCATTCGGCCTACGCCATGATCACCCGGGACAAACTGGCGGATCAGAAATAGACGAGGAAGCTGGCGTCGGCCTGGTTGCTGGAAAACTGGTAGGCAGGATCGGTAGAGAGGTTGCTTGTTGCCAGTAGCCGGATCCTGACCTTGGCGTCCTTGTTCAATCTCCGGGAAAATTCCAGCCTCGCTCCGCTTCGCTTGTCGTGGCGATTCTGGGCCCCCCGCGGCGGAAAATCGCTTTCACCATAGCTCAGCCCAAGGGTTCCCAGCCATCGAGACCCCAGGTTTCTGCTCACCCGCGCGTCCAGAATCTGGGCGGTGGGCGAAAAACTCGCCGTTGGCTGATCCCTGCGGTCGTTCTGTTCAAAATAATACCGAATCTGAATGTTGTGCTTCCGCGTCCCCGACTGCCAGATCAGACGCATCTGCTGCCGCGTTCCGGCCAGGTAGTCGTAGCTGGCGGCAAGCGACTGGATCGTCTCGGCCCGGATGCGGGCGCGCAGCACATTCCTGTCGCCGAGGGATCGCCGGAATGCTGCCTGGATACCCAGATGGCTCTGGTACGGGGAATTACCGAATTCAGAGGTATCGGCAAAGGCGCCGTACCACACGCCGGTGTCACCCCATGTCGTCAGCCGGCGAAGCTCCAGCTGCAGCAGATCCTGATTGTAGAGATCCAGAGTCAGGTACTTGCGCGTAAAAAAGTTGCCGGCAACAAACCAGCCATCATTCCAGACGCCCCGGATCAGATTTTCCAGGTGGACGCCGGCGGCGAGAAAAGTGTCCGGACCTGCCGCCGTCCCCGTGGGCGCAATCGTGACATTGTCGTTATAGCCGACACCTGCGGAAACAAATCCGCGCCAGACCCCTGTATGAGCCCGCAACTCGTCCAGTTTTCTTCGCGCGATATAGAGAAGCTTCTCATCGGAGGAATGTTCGAGCACCAGCCGAAGAAGCGCAATGGCATCGTCCCGCCGACCCTGATGGTCGGCGATGATGGCCAGGTTGTAGCGCGCCAATGGCGCCATGGAGGGATTGCTTGTCAGGAGGCGAAAGTACTTGCGTGATTTTTCCAGCTTGGCAAGCTTGAAATAGCTGACCCCCAGGTTGTACAGAAGGGGCGCGCCGGTCATCCCCTCGGCCTGCGCGCTCTCAAACCACGCGGCCGCAAGCCGGTAGTCGCCATGGCGGAAGGCCTTGATCCCGTGTGAAAACTCACTTTCCCCTGCCGCCCGGGCAAGGGACGGCATGACGAGGGAAACGAGGAGACCCATGGCCAAGGCCGCGACCACCCCGGTTCGCAGCCGAGTCATGGGGCAGTGTTCCAATTAGACAAAGAAAAACCTCCCAACCAGTGGCAGGGAGGTTGCCGGAAATGACCGGTTCTGGCAAGGCTAGGCTATTTGTCAGGCCCCCCGCGCCGTCCGGCGGCAGGCGAACCCTCGATAGCATCACTCGCGTGCTGGTCCATATTGTCCGGCGATCCGGCGTCTTCTGGCGGGCCGGCATTTTCAGGAGGATTGCTGGTATTCTGCGCGTGGGCGTCCGCGTTCTCGCTACGATTTCCACTCTTGAGGAGGGCCTGGTCCGCAGCCGGAATTTCGATGTATTGTGTGACTTCACCGGCATTCCCATGGGCGTCCATGACTTGCATCGTCACTTCATCGAGGCTGGCCGCCTGGGCCGCAAACGGCGCGACACCGGCGAGAGCGAAAACTAGGATGAGCGATGTCTTTCTCATAGCAATTCTCCTACTCCAAAGTGCTTCCACTGCAAATTCAATTCCTGGTCTTCCCAAATCAGTACTGCAAGGTTTCCGTTACGTACCTGCTGCCAACGGGACACGAAATGTCTTCTCTTTCTGGTCACCCTTCAGCCGCGCCACCAGATCGCCCTTCCCGGCGGAAACGGCTACAACCGGCAAGGTCAGCATATTGGCGCCCTTTCGAAGATTCGTATGCCAGGAGAGGGTGCGCTCACCATGACGATTGGCGATCTCGAAGTTCGCCGGCACCTCCACCGTCAGCGTCAAACCACGGAATTCTTCCGGCGAATTGAATGCCAGATGAATCGCACGGGTCTGGTTCAGCGAGAACTGGACCGCCGGCACTTCGGACGGCATCGGCTTCGGGAGGAAAGCCACGCTCCACAGAAGGAGCGTGGCCGCGAGCGCCCCACCAAAACCCGTCGCAAACCAGACTGAAACCTTGTGCTTCATGACCGCGGGCAGGCGCACCGGATTCGACCGATGCATTTCCCGCGCCCGTCGCAGGGCCTGTTCCGCGAAACCCGGGGTGGCCGGCTCTACCGGCAACCGGCCCAGGGAATCAACCAGGACCTGCAGACTGGCCATGCTGGCACGGCACTCCCGACATTCCCCGAGGTGCCTGCTCATCTCCTCGTGGTCCGCTGCGGGCAACAGGCCTTCGCGGTATTCGTCAAGATTCTGTTGAACTGTTCGGCAATCCATGATCCGAAAAGGTTCCATGGCTACGGATTCACGAACCCGGGTCCGGGCCCGATTGAGGCGGGATTTCAGGGTTCCAATGGGGGCATCGAGGATTTCCACCAGTTCCGACAGGGTGTAGCCCTCAATATCGTGCAGGGAGAGGAGAATGCGCTGGTCCAGACTGAGATCGGCCAGGGCGCGCTGGAGGCGTTCGCGGGTAAGCACCATTTCGGTGATTTGATCCGGACCCGGCGCGCCGTCCCACTGATCGTCAACCTGCGCGTCAACATCCCGGGTATCGACCGGCGAGCGCCCCGCCGCCCGAATCCGGTCAATAAAAAGGCGGTAGAGGACACGGGCCATCCAGGGGCGCAGCTTGTCCACCTCGGCGAGTTCGGATCGGCGGGGATACAGGCGAATGAGCAGGTCCTGGAGCAGATCCTCGGCCTCTTCCCGGATCCCCGTGAATCGAAAGGCAACGCGGTAGAGGTGGTCCAGATGAGGCGCAACGAGATCCTCGAAGACCATTTCCTCAACAACGGCCTTGCCCCGGGGTCTTTCCTTGTTGCTCATACTATATACACGACGGTTGGGCGGGATTGGTTCCCGGTAAATCGCTGAATAAACTGATTATAGGTGCAATTCCGGCAACCGGGGGACCCGAATTCACCGATGATTGGCTACCAACGGCACCCGTTCTTTCGGCAATTCCGCCACCGGTTCCCCGCAAAACCGGCCCTGATAGTAGTCCACGCCCATTTGCCGCAGCATTTCCAGCGTCGTCTCGTCTTCCACGCTTTCGGCAATGGTCTTCTTGCCCAGGGCCCGCGCGACGTCGACGATGGAGCGCACCATGACCTGGTCGATTCGATCGTTGCGGATCTCCTGGATGAATTCGCCACTGATCTTGATGAAATCGATGGGCAGATTCTTGATGTAGCCGTAAGAGCTGAACCCCGTTCCGAAATCATCCAGGGCGAAACGGCACCCGTGGTTCCGAAGACTGTGAATCAGGCTGGCCGCGGTGTCCATATATCGCACCGCGGACTGCTCCGTCACCTCGAAAATCACGCGCCCGCCTGGCACATCATTGGCTTCAAGTGCCTCGACGATACGCGAACCCAGGGCCTGGTCCTCGAATACATGCCCGGACAGATTGATGGAAAGGCAAATGTCCCGGCCGTTGGCACGCTGCTGCTTCATGGCCATCAGGGCATGTTCGATGACCCAGTAGTCGATCTCGACCATCATCCCGAAACGCTCGGCCGCGGGGAAAAACACCGATGGACCCACAAGCTTTCCCTCGGGATCCGGCATACGCAGCAACACCTCGTACATTTCGCAACCTTCGTCTTCGAAGGTAACCATGGGCTGGAAGGTGAGCACGAAGCCGTCCTGATCGATTGCGTTCCGGATCACCTGCGCCCAGCCGACATCCGCGACCAGATTCTTATGATCGTGGTCGCTGAGTTCGAACAGGTTGTAGCGATTGCGTCCTCGTCTCTTGGCCTCGAAACAGGCCATATCGGCCTGCGACACCAGCTCATCGATACTGTATCGATCCGAGCTGATCATCGTAATTCCGATACTGCAATGGATATTGAAGGAATGCTCCCCCTCGACGAAGCGCATCTTCTGAAGACGCCGGAGTATGCTGCGGGCAATTCCGATCGCACCACTCTGATCCACGTCCCGCGCCAGGATGATGAATTCGTCACCCCCGAAGCGCGCCACCACATCGTGTTCGCGAATCCGGTGTGACAGGGCTTCGGCAACCTGGATCAGCATTCGGTCGCCGGCCCCGTGCCCGACGGTATCGTTTACATACTTGAACTGGTCCAGATCGATAAACAGCAGCGCCGAGTTGTTGCCGTCATCATCTACTTCCTCCAGGGCCAATTGGGCCTCGCGCATGAAAAAGGAACGATTCACGAGCCCGGTCAGGGGATCATGATTCGCAATCTTTCGGAGCTCCTCGTCACGTTCGCGAACGGCCTTGATGGTTGTATTCAGCGCCTGGCTGATGGCCGCGATCTCCTCATCGCCCACGCTTTCCACTTCCACGCCGGTATCGCCCACCGCCAGTTTTGTCAGTGGATCCTTCAGCCGCGACAACGGGGTCAGGGCGCGCCGGATAACAATACGCCCGATATAGTTGGCAATGAACAGGATTAGCGCGATCACCAGACTGCTGTAAATCAACGCTGTACGAATCGACTGAAGATATCCCGTACGATCCTGGCCGAGATCAATAAAACCGATTACACGTGTGTGCTCCACGCCTGGGGAGTCAAGGGTGTAGTTGATGAGCCCATCGGCCCCGACCGATTTGACCCATACCG
>JARRJV010000054.1 GCA_037388825.1 Acidiferrobacteraceae bacterium
GCGGCAAGGCGGTGCAGGCCTACAAGGATCTCAATCGCGTTGGCACCCTGTCGGGCAGTGGGCGCGAAATCGGTGCCCTGCGGGACAAGGCCAATCTGACCCTCGGTTTCGCGATGCTCAATGCCAAGAAGCCGAATCGCGCGCGCACCTATCTGCAACGCATTCACCTGAAGGGCCCGTTTTCCAACAAGGCGCTCCTGTGGGTGGGCTGGGCGGACGCGGCCGATGGCAACTATGACCAGGCCCTCGTGCCGTGGAGCATGTTGCGCAAGCGGGATGTGACCGATGTCGCCGTGCAGGAAGCCATGTTGGCTGTTCCCTATGGCTATTCGCAATTGCAGGCCTATGGTAAATCAGCATTGCTGTACGGCGATGCCGTCAAGACATTCGAGCATGAGATTGAGCGACTGGACGATTCGATAAGCAGCATCCGGGAAGGAAAATTCCTGGCTGCCATGCTCAAGCCTGAGGCGCGACACGACCCCAACTGGCTGATCAAGCTGCGGACCCTGCCCGATGCGCCGGAGACGCGATACCTGCGGGACCTGATGAGCAGGCATGTGTTTCAGCAGTCCTATGAAAACTACCGCGACCTCAATGATCTTCATGACAACGTGGTGCAATGGCTGGGAAGTATCCCGGCCTATTTCGATCTCATTCGGCAGCGTCGTCAGTACTTCCAGCCACGTCTGGTCCAAATCGACGCGACCCTGAAGCGGGTGGATCGCCGGCTTGCGGTTCTCGGCGATCGTCGTGACCGGATGCAGTCCGACCTCAAATCCCTGATGACCCACCGCGATCCCCTGGCCCTGACCACGATGGCGGAGCACACGTGGCTCTCCCGGTTCGACCAGGTCGATGGCAAGATCGCGCGCTTGCGACCACAACAGGGTCGTTCCTATGTCGCCGGCCGCCTTGCCTTTGTCCGCGGCATCCTGGACTACCGCGTGGCGACCGCCTACGAGGACCGGCTCAGTGCCGCCTTCAAGCACCTGCGAGAACTGGATGAAGCGATGAGGCGCGCAGGAATGAACCGCCAGATCCTGGCCCGGGAACGGGCGGAGGCGGCCCTGAGCTTTCAGGGCTACGATCGCGTGCTACAGGACCTTCGTTCACGTCTGGTGTATCTCAAGACCAAGCTCGAAGGGCTGATCCAGTACCAGGGCCAGTTCATGGAACGCCGCGCGATCAGCGAACTGCAGCGTCGCAAGAGTCGCCTGAAGCGATATCGTACCAAGGCGCGCTTTGCCCTTGCCGAGAGCTACGATCGTGCCGCGCGCGCGGCCGCGCGCCCGGGAGACAAGAAATGATCCGGCTGCTGCGTTTTTCCGCTGTGCTCAGCGCCACTGCCCTCCTGACTGCGTGCGCCACGGACAATTGGCAGGGCTCGGACCGTATCGGCAGCCTGCAGGGCAAGAAGGTCCCGGTCAAGGAGCAGAAGGTCAGTGGCAGTCTCGAACACGCCATGGCGGAGTACAAGAAGTTCCTGAAGGAAACGCCGGAAACGGAAATGACCCCGGAGGCCCTGCGCCGCCTGGCGGATCTCAAGGTGGCTTCGGTGGAAGGCCTGTATGGCGATGAGGCGAACGAGCCCGGCCAGACTCCCGTGTCCTCCCCCATGGCCGGCTACAAGGACGACAAGAAAAAGGAGGCGGCCGACGCAAAGGCTCGGCAGCTTGATACCCTTGAGAAACGATCGGAAAAGATCTCTGAAATCGACGGCAAGAATAACCGCCTGAAGAATCTTCCGTCGGGCAACACGATGCAACAGAAGATGTTGCGCGACGATGCCAATTCGAAGGAAGCGATCCGGATCTATCTCAAGTTGCTGAAGAAGTATCCGGACTATGAGCGCAATGACCAGGTTATGTATCAGCTCGCGCGGGCCTATGGAATCCGTGGCGAACAGGAAAAGTCACTGGCCGTACTCGACCGGATCGTAAAGCGATATCCCTACACCCGGCTGATCACTGAAGTCCAGTTCCGTCGCGGTGAGATCCTGTTCGTGCACAGGCAATACGTGGCGGCCCAGCACGCCTATGCCGCAGTAGTGCATGCGGGCAAGGGATCGGATTTCTACGACCAGGCCCTATACAAGCACGGTTGGGCCCTATTCAAGCAGAGCAAGTACCAGCAGGCACTTGGTTCGTTCCTGAAGCTGATCGACGAGAAGGCTGCGGGGGGACGGGTTGCTATCGATCACTTCAATGAAATCGAACGCCAGCGTTTCGACGACACCCTGCGTGTGGTCAGCTTCAGCTTTTCCTATCTTGGTGGTCCCCAGGCCATTGCCGACTACTTCAAGGCCCATGGCCGCCGGTCCTATGAGGACCTGCTGTTCGCGGACCTCGGCGATCACTTTCTCGTCAAGCGCCGTTATGACGATGCGGCCAAGACTTATGCGATGTTCGTCGAACGCAATCCCCTGAGCATCCGGGCCCCCGATTTCCAGCGCAAGGTGATCGAGGTTTACGAGAAGGGCGGGTTCCCCAAACTGGTGATCCAGGCCAAGAAAGACTTCGCCCGTATTTACGATGTCAACGGAAACTATTGGAAGAGTCACGACATCAAGAAGTCCCCCAAGGTCCTGGCCTTTGTTCGCCAGAACCTGATCGATCTGGCCAAGCACTACCACGCCTTGTCGCAGAAGATGCACAGCAAGGACGACGCCAAGGAGGCGATCTCCTGGTACCGGCGCTTCCTGGCCTCGTTCCGGGCCGATCCCGAGGCGCCCCGCATGAATTTCCTCCTGGCCGAGTTGCTGTATGAACAGAAGGATTTCGCCGCAGCAGCAAAGGAGTACGAGCGCACCGCCTACCAGTATCCGGCCCACAAGAAGTCGGCCGAGGCGGGCTACAATGCAGTTCTTTCGTACGAACAGCAGATCAAGAAGGCCCCGAAGGACCAAAAGGAATCCATTACCGGCCGCTACATTTCATCGTCCCTGAAATTCGTCGACACGTACCCGACCCATCCCAAGGCGGCTGGGGTACTGGATCAGGCGGCGGTGGAGACCTACAAGCGCAAGCAGTATGCCGACGCGCGCAAGCTAGCCCGACGTGTTGTGACCCAGTTTGCCAACGCCGATCCCAAGGTTCGGCAATCGGCGTGGACCGTGGTGGCCCAGTCGGCGTTCGAGATGAAGGACTACTCGATTGCGGAAACTGGCTACGGGAATTCCCTGGAGCTGTTGCCCGCCAATTCGCAGAAGCGAAAGGACCTGACGGATCGTCTGGCGGCATCGGTGTATGAACAGGCGGCCCTGAAGAAAAAGGCCGGCAAGCTCAAGGCCGCGGCCGACGGATTTCTCCGTGTGGGCCAGCTTGCGCCGACATCTCCGATTCGCGAATCCGCCGACTTCGATGCGGCGGCGACCCTGATCAAGCTGCAGGAATGGAAGCGTGCGGCATCGGTGCTGGAATCCTTCCGCAAGCGCTATCCGTCGAGCAAGCACCAGTACGATGTCACGGAGAAACTGGCTGTGGTCTACGAGCAGGGCCGCCAGTGGCTGTCCGCGGCGCGGGAATTCGAGCGTATCGAAAAAACGACGTCGAAACCGGCCACCAAACGCGAGGCCAACCTGCGTGCGGCAGAGCTGTTCGACAAGGCCGAGGAGTCGGGGCCAGCCATCGCCGCCTATCGCAGATACCTGTCGCATTATCCGAAACCGCTATCCACGGCCATTGAGTCGCTGAATCATCTTGCTACCTTGTACAAGAAGACGGGCAAGACCGGTAGCTATCACGAGACCCTGCGGCAAATCGTGAGGGCAGACAGCCGCGCCGGCAAAGAGCGTACCGACCGCACACGCTATCTTGCGGCGCTGGCGAGTTTCGAGTTGTCCGATCCATTGGTGCAGAGGTACAAGAAGATTCGCCTGACCCTGCCGCTGAAACGCAGTCTTGCGCGCAAACAGAAGACCATGAAGGAGGCCTTGAAGGTATTCAGCGACATGCTGGACTATCACGTTGCCGACATTACGGCCGCCGCGACCTATCGCATCGCGGATCTGTATTACGACCTTTCCCGCTCCATGCTGGATTCGGAGCGCCCGCGCGGCCTGTCCAAGGTCGAGCGCGAACAATATGACATTCTGCTGGAGGAACAGGCGTATCCTTTCGAGGAGAAGGCGATCAATCTGCACAAGAAGAACCTGGACCTCTTGCGACGAGGCTTCTACAACGAATGGGTTGGCAAAAGCATTACCGAACTGGCGAAACTGGTTCCGGTGCGCTACGCACGGACGGAGCAGGGAGAAGGCTATGTTGCATCTCCGTACTAGCCTGACCGGATTCCCGTGGAAGAAAATCGCACTGCTGATTGCCGGCTTGCTGGTCCTGTCCGCCTGCGCGACGGCACCGTCAGGCGAGCCGGCGAAAGAAGGAAAGTGGAATCCACAGGATTTCGACCGTGCCGTTTCCCTGATGCAAGACGGAAAGTACAAGGATGCCGTGGCTCTGCTGGAGGGGATCGCCAAACAGAACGACCGCTTGCCAGGCGTCTATATCAACCTGGGAATTTGCTACCGCCATATGAACAAGCTGGACGATGCCGAAAAGGCATTGCAGGTAGCCATCAAGCGCGATTCGAGAAACGCGGTGGCCTACAATGAGCTGGGACTGGTCTACCGGGAACTGGGAAAATTTCCCGATGCCCGCTCTGCGTACGAGAAGAGTATCGCCCGGCGGTCCCGCTATACCAAGGCGCATCTGAATCTGGCGATCCTCTGCGACCTGTATACCGCTGACAATGCCTGCGCATTGAAGGAATACCTACGGTATCAGAAGCTGACTGCAGGCAAAGACGACGAGGTGGGGAAATGGATCGTTGATCTTCGTCGCCGGATGGGCAAGCCGGTGAAGCCAAAGACCGCGGAGGTGAAGAAATGATTCGAACGCGAGCTATAATTGCTCTGGTAATGCTGAGCCTGGTCAGTGCGCCACCGGTCATGGCGAAAAAGAAAAAGAAGGACAAGGTGGTAGAGCTGGGCGGCATGTCGATTATCGGCAACCGGGAGTTGCCAAAGTCGCTGTATATTGTCCCATGGAAAGAATCCGAGGTGGGCGACGACAACGATTTGTCGCGCAGCCTCCTGGACGAACGGCTGAACGCTGTGGACCCGGAGGAGTTCAAGCGGCAGCTGGACTACTACGAGCAGAGTCAGAGTCACTGACGGAGCGGCACGCCGCCCGTTGACCGGTTTTTACAGAGGAGCGAGTCATGGATATTTTCTTCGGCATCATCCGCTTTTTCCAGACAGGCGGGGCGTTCATGTATCCGATCCTGATCGTGTTCGCCGCGGGCGTCGCGATTGCGATTGAGCGCTACATCACGATCACGCGGGCCAAGCGGGACAGCGCGAAAGAGTGGGAGCAGATTCAGGCCATGCTGGAGCACGGTCGCTTCGACGAGGTGCTGGCCTTTACCGATGGTTCGGAAACGCCCATCAGCAAACTGATCAGCCTGGCCCTGGGTCGGCGTGGCAGCGTACGGCGGCGTGATGATATCGAGATCGCCATGGAGGAGGGGATGATGGAAATCATCCCGACGCTGGAAAAACGGACACACTACCTGGCGCTGTATGCCAACATTGCAACCCTGCTTGGATTGTTGGGAACGATTATGGGTCTGATCGCGGCGTTCACCGCGGTGTCCAATGCGAACCCTGCGGAGAAGGCCGATCTGCTGTCCGCCAGTATCGCGGTGGCCATGAATACGACCGCTTTTGGTCTGATTGCGGGTATCCCCCTGCTGCTGATCCATGCGGTGCTCACCACCAAGACCACGGAGGTGGTGGACAGCCTGGAAATGGCATCGGTGAAGACCCTGAATCTGATCGGCGAAGTCGGCAAGCGGAGCTAGTACTGTGCCCAAGAGAGGTCACGGCCGGCGGAACAAAGAGGTCCCCGAGCTCAACATCACGGCATTTCTCAACCTGATGGTGGTGCTGGTCCCGTTTCTGTTGATCACGGCGGCGTTTTCCCAGATCACTATCCTGCAGCTGAATCTGCCGGCAGCGGCCAGCGCGAGCCAGGCCCACAAGCGAAAGATCAAGCTGGAAGTCGTGATCCGTCCCAATCGTCTGGAGATTGGCGACGGCTACCGCATGATCAAACGTATACGGAATACGGCCGATGGCTACGATATTGCAACCCTGTCCAAGATTCTGCTCGAACTGAAAAAGCGTTTCCCCAACAAACGCAATGCCACCGTACTCGTGGAACCCGAGATCCAATACGACGTATTGGTGAAGGTCATGGATGCGGTGGGATCGGCCGAAGTCGTGAATGACCTGAAGGCGGAAAACGTCGAGTTGTTTCCCGAGATTTCCATCGGTGACGCGCCGAAATCGCGCAAGGGCTAGACGATGGCCAAGAACACGCGACGAATCAATCGAATGGGAAGGACGGCGCGGCGCGCGAAGCGCACTCCAGGCATGAATCTCGTGTCCCTCATGGACATATTTACAATTCTTGTTTTCTTCTTGCTGGTTAACTCGGCCAACACGCAGAACCTGCCCAGTCCGGAGCAGGTGAAGCTTCCGGAATCCGTTTCCCAGAAGCAGCCGGAGGAAACCACCGTGGTCATGGTGACCAATACAGACATCCTGGTGCAGGGCAAGATTGTTGCGAGCCGGGACGAAGTGGCCGCTTCGAGGGCGATCCTGATTGCGCCCGTGCGGGACGAACTGCTCAGGGTTTCCTCCCACGCGCTGGGGATCAGCAGCAAGTCCAGGGCGGCTCACAAGGAGGTCACCATCATGGGAGACCGGGAGATCCCCTTTAAGTTGCTGAAGAAGATTATGACTTCGTGCACCGCGGCCGGCTTCGAAACCATCAATCTTGCGGTGATTCAGAAGGCGTCGCAAACGAAGAAGAAGGAATCCTCCTGAGTCGTGACCGTACGTGAAGCAAAACCGATGTCGGCGACGGACAAGGCCTTTGCGGAGATGCAGGAGGCCGACAAGCACCTGCGTGAACTTGACAGGAAACTGCAAGGCCTGGAAAAGGGCGCGCCCCGTATCGATGCACTGACCCGGGTGCGCGATGCCCTGAAGGAATTGCGCGAAGTCGGCGGCGAGGACCCGGTGCTGGGCGGCAAGCTGGGCACGGAAACCTACAAGGAAATCCTGGAGCGTATTGGCGGCGAAGCCGATCGCTATGTCGAGGAGCGCAACCGGCTGCGCAAGGAGAGAGCGGATGCGGCCGCGATATCGGCCCGCGCAACCCAGGCCTACGACAAGGCGCGGCAGAAGGCGGACGAGGAGGAGAAGAAGCGCCGCAAGGAAGCCCTCGAAGCCTATCGGCGCGAAGTCATTGCCAAGGGCTTTCAGGCGAAAGAGGGTGACATCTTCTATCGTCCCATGGGAGTTCCGTGGGGCGGAAAGACGGATGACGATCGACGTTATCGCCGCATCAGTCTGATGGTTGCACTCTTGACCCTCTTGCTTGCCGTAGGCGTCAGCTGGGTGGTTTTGCCGCAGATTGAAGTCAAGGAAACACCGATTCCCAAGCGTCTGGCGAAGCTGCTGGTAGAGCGCGAGAAGAAACCGCCGCCGCAACCGGTCCAACCGAAACAGCAGACCCTTACGCCGCAGCAACAGGCCGCCGCGCCGCGGAATGCCAAGGAACGCCGTGCACGCGAGAAGGTGAAGAACACGGGCCTTCTGGCCATGAGTGATACACTCAATGCCCTGAAGCAAACCAACTTCGACAAGAAGCTGGGCAGCCAGGCTCGCTTTAGCACCTCGGGCCGAAATGCCCATGAAGCCCAACGGTCGATCATCACGTCCAATGTCAGCTCCGGCAGCGGCGGGATTGCCACCGGTGGCCTGAGCCGGGATGTGGGCGGCGGTGGTCTGGGCAATGTGCAGACCTCCAAGGTGCACAGTTCCCTTGCCGACCAATTGGCCGCGGCGGCGGACCGCCGCGTTGTCGGCACGGCAAGGGCCTCACGTACGGACGAGGAAATCCAGATTGTCTTCGACCGCAATAAAAGTGCCTTATATGCGCTGTACAACCGCGAGCTTCGGGTCAATCCCTCGCTTCAGGGGAAGGTGGTACTCAAGCTCACCATCGCCCCGTCGGGGCGGGTGACCATGTGCAAGGTCGTTTCCAGCAGCCTTGATTCGCCGGAACTGGAGCGGAAGATCGCCCAGCGGGTGAAACTGTTCAATTTCGGCGCAAAGAAGGTCGATGCTGTAACGATTACCTACCCCATCGATTTCCTGCCTGCCTAGGCATTTTCACTGGAAAATCATGAATCACTCGCGCATCGTGGGGTGGCTATCCGGCATTGCCTGACAAAAACGGCAGAAAAATGCGTTTTCGGCGGCCAGAATAGGCGGACTGTCGGATCGTAAGCCCGCGCAAATCCCTGGCGTTTATACTTTTTTCTTAATACTGGTTTCAGGTTTGCCTGCGCCACGCGGCGGCACGTAGGGTCTGCGCGTGGCGAGAATAGATTTGCTTTCGCCAAGGAACAAAAAACTGGCTTCCAATCGGGTGCATTTTCCGGTGTGGGCGCTCCGGCCCGCGCCTGCGCGGCGCAAGAACGGCGGCCGCCAAAACCTGCGAGGCGCGGCGGCGCTTCGCGTGTTTTTCGGCTTTGTGTTTGCCCTGGGGCTGGCCCTTTTCCATCCCGGCACGGCGCGCGCGAATTGCGCTACGGACCCGACGACCTTCAATGTCATCTCCCAGGACACTGGCAACAGCTACTGCGTTCTGTGTGGCGTCGGCACGGTCGACACGATCCTCACCAACAGAGACAGCCAGGCCCTCACGAACATCTCGGTCACGGAAGACCTGACAGGTTCCGGCCTGGAATACGTGCCGGGATCGGTGACCGTGGTGGGCTACACCGGCCCTCCCTTCACCCTCACCGAATCGATCTCGGGTTCCTCGGTAACCTTCAACGGGCTGCCGGAACTCGCCGGTGCGCCCAACGCGGCGAACCCTACCGTCTATATCGTTCGATTCAGCGTACGCGCCGTGAGTTCGGGCACCGACGAAGCTCTGGTCGGCGCAAGCCGGCAAATCAACGCGTCGGTGTCATTCGATTTTCTACATTGCGACGGCGTGACCCTGTGGCCGCGGACTACGGACACGACCGGTCCCGATCTGATCTCCCTACGCGAACCCATCCCGGTGCTTAGCAAGGACGGGCGCAACTACGATGCGAACCAGGGCGGCTTCGCCACGACGGTCTACGGTCACACCAACGACGACATCATCTGGCGCATCGGTATTCAGAATATTGGCCAGGCAGGCATGGAGGACGTCACCTTCGATGACCTCATGACCTCGGGCAATATGACGGTCAGCTATGCCTGCCCCGACCCGGGTTCGGCCAACGATGTGGCCCTCAACAATGGAACGCCATCTGCAGGTAGTCCGTGCGTACCCGCCAGCAATTCGATCACGACCTTTGAAGTCAACGATCCCTTCGGCAATCCCGGTGGAGACGAACCGGGGGCCTATGTCGACGTCTCCGCCGGAAATATCGCCTACGTCTACCTCGTAGGCAGGATCACCAGCTCGTGCAGCAACCAGACCAATACCGTATCCAACCTGCAGTGGGGTTGTGAGGTGGACAATCCGCCTGCCGGCGGCATTACCACTACATCGACCGACTCCGGGAGCAGCACGCCTGCAGCGGCCGCCGCCACCATGAGCACGGTCGTCGACAACGCCAACCTGCAGGTGACCCGCCAGATCACCGGTATCAGCGGCGGCGCCCTGGGAACCCGCGGCTTCGTCACGCTGACGATCAACAACAACAGCGGTGGCACGGTGAAAGATATCCACCTGGTGGATACCCTGCCGGCGAACTACGTGGTAGATCCCACGTATATCCCGACCATCAATCCGACCTACGCCTATGGGGCGACCTACGACGGGGCGGTGGATACCGTGACCTGGACCAACCCGGCGGGTGGGCCCGGCTCGATCGGTGTACCACCTTCCAACGCAGCAGACTTTCTCGCCAACACGGCGCCGAGTTTTGATCTCACAAGCACGACCAGCCAGGACAGCGATTCCAATTTCAGCAACATGATACGCAACGGCGATTCGATCCAGATCCGGTTCCGAATCGTCATGATCAATACGAACTACTACGACAAGGTCGCCAATCTCAATGTCTTTCCCGAAGATCCTGCCAGTACGCCGCCGTCTACGGATCCGAACCTGGTTCCCGCGAG
>JARRJV010000055.1 GCA_037388825.1 Acidiferrobacteraceae bacterium
CATGCTGAACCGCGTGTCCGTGACAACACAAACGCCACTTGTCTCCGGCGCGGTCATCCGCATGGAAGGCCAGATCGCGGTGTTCGATCCGCGAGCCGCGAACAGCCCCTGCTATCGCTGCCTGTATGGCGAGGCCGAAACCATCGACGAACGGTGTTCCGAGACCGGTGTCCTGGCACCACTACCCGGCATCATCGGCGCGGTGCAAGCGACCGAAGTCATCAAGGTATTGCTGGGCCTGGGGGAGAGTCTTGCGGGCAAGCTACTGCTACTGGACGCCCTGACCATGGAATGGCGAACGCTCCGCCTGAAGAAAGATCCCGCCTGTCCGGTGTGTGCTTCCTAGGCGAACAGGGCCGCACGAAACAGGGCCCACTGCTCCTCCCAGCCCTGCAAGGGGGAATCGCGAAATCCACTGCGCACGAATCCGGCGATCGCGCCATCGACGAAGCGAATCAACAGACCGGCAATATCGTTGGCGCCTCCGCGCAACTCCCCGCGCAGCCCGGCATCCCGCAACAGCTGTCGCAACTCCGTCTGCAGGCGGTCGAACAACTGCGCAACACGTTTGCGCAGTTGTTCGGTTTCGCCAACCAGCGCATCGCCACTCAGGACCCGACTGATCCCGGGATTGTGATCGGCAAAGCCCAGCACCAGCGTCAGTATGCCGTTGACCTTGTCCGCGACTGGCGCATTGTCATCAACGATCTTGCGCACACGCGAAAACAGGGAGTCTTCCGCGAACCCGATCAGTTCCTCGAACATCTGGGTCTTGCCGGGGAAGTGCCGGTACAGGGCCGCCTCGGACACGCCGGCCTCGCGCGCCAGCGCCGCCGTACGGATGGGCTGCCCCGGAGTATCCTGGAGCAGGCGCGCCAGGGTCTCGAGAATTTGCTGGCGCCGCTCGCCGCTGCGTCCGCGGCTCACGATGCCCGCCTCCGCATCGCAGCTCCGGCAACAAGGATCATGGCTTGATCAAGGTGCCGACGCCGGAGTCGGTAAAGATTTCCAGCAACAGGGCCCGCGGCACGCGACCATCAATAATATGTGCGGTACGCACGCCGCTGTTCACCGCATCGAGGGCGCAGGACACCTTGGGCAACATGCCACCGGATATAGTGCCGTCCCGTACCAGGCTGTTCACTTCCGCCGCGGCCAGACCGGTAAGCAGGTTCTTGTTGCCGTCCAGCACACCGGGCGTATTGGTGAGAAGGATCAGCTTCTCCGCGTTCAGGGTAATGGCGAGCTTGCCGGCAACGATATCGGCGTTGATGTTGTAGGCCTCGCCATCGGTACCCACACCGATGGGCGCAACCACGGGGATGAATTCCTGTGTATCGAGCAGTGCCACGAGCTCCGGATCGATGGATTCCACTTCGCCCACATGACCGATATCGACGATCTCGCTCGGCACGTTCTCCGCCGCCTGCTTCTTGAGTACCAGCTTGCGTGCGCGAATCAGCCGGCCGTCCTTGCCTGACAACCCCACGGCCTTGCCGCCGTGCTGGTTGATCATGCTGACGATCTCCTTGTTGACCAGGCCGCCCAGGACCATTTCCACCACATCCATGGTCTCACGATCGGTAACCCGCATACCCTCGACAAAAGTACTCTGCTTACCCATGCGCTTGAGCAGCTCGCCAATCTGCGGGCCACCGCCGTGCACGATCACCGGATTGATCCCGACCAGCTTCATAAGCACGACATCGCGCGCGAAACCGAGTTTGAGTTCCGCATCCACCATGGCGTTGCCGCCATATTTGATCACCATGGTCTTGCCCCGAAAACGCTGGATGTAGGGCAGCGCCTCGGACAGGATCTGTGCCCGCTCGGCAGCGGTCTTTGCACTAAGAGTCACGTCGGGAAACCTTGTTGTTGCTTGCCGGAAACTTACCGCAACCGCGGTGGCTTGTCAGCCGCCGCGCGGAACCAGACAAACAAAAAGGGCCCACAGGGGCCCTTTTTGGATGCGGGCACGCCGATGCGTGCCCGTAACGGTGCCATCACTCAGGCGACCTTCACCTCGATCTTCTTCGGCTTGCTCTGCTCCGCCTTGGGCAGACTGAGCTCGAGCACGCCATCGCGGTACACGGCCTTGACCCGGGTCGCATCAACATCGGTACCCAGACGCAGGCTGCGCAGGTACTTGCCGAAGCGCCGTTCCTGGCGGATCACACGCTCACCTTCACGCTCTTCCGTTTCACTGCGGGTCTCCGCGCTGATGGTGAGAATCCCGTCCTCCAGGTTGACGTCGATGTCATCCTTTCGCACACCGGGCATTTCAGCGCGCACGACATACTGGTCTTCGGTTTCGCTGACTTCCACCGCCGGCACCAGATCGCGGCTTGTGGTATCGCCCGCCAGCTGCATCGGGCGCAGAAAGCCCTCAAACATCTGATCGAAGTCGTCGTCCAGCCAGCCCCAGCGGCGCTGTCTCGGGGTTCGTACAATGGCTCGCATTTGACATACCTCCAAAAAGTTGTGAATCGACACGGCCGCCTACGCCAAAGCGTGCGTGCCTGTGTTCAAACAACGATGTGGGGTTACTGAAAAGCTTTTCAAGTCCCGCGCCTACAAAATGTAGCGGGTCAGGTCTTCGTCCTGCAGCAGGTCCTTGAGTTGGGTGTCCACGTAGGCGGCGTCGATGACTACTTCCTCGCCCCCGCGATCGGCGGCCTCGAAGGACAGTTTCTCCAGCAGCCGTTCCATCACGGTATGCAGGCGTCGCGCACCAATGTTCTCCGTGCGTTCGTTTACTTGCCAGGCAATTTCCGCGACTCGCCGCAGACCATCCTCGGCGAAGCGGATTTCCAGTCCCTCGGTGCGCATCAACTCGGCGTATTGCTCCGTCAGCGACGAATCGGGCTCGGTCAGGATGCGCACAAAATCTTCCGCCCCCAGGGCATCGAGCTCCACACGGATGGGCAGGCGCCCCTGCAGTTCCGGAATCAGGTCCGAAGGCTTGCTCAGATGAAACGCACCCGATGCGATAAAGAGCACGTGATCCGTCTTGACCGAGCCGTACTTGGTGGACACCGTGGACCCCTCCACCAGCGGCAACAGGTCCCGCTGCACGCCTTCGCGCGACACATCCGGACCATGGCCCTCGGAGCGGGCGGCGATCTTGTCGAGCTCATCTAGAAACACGATTCCCTGCTGCTCCACCCGGTCGACCGCCTTCTGCTTGATGTCCTCGTCGTTGATCAGGCGCGCCGCTTCCTCTTCTGCCAGCAACTTGCGCGCCTCACGGATCTTCACCTTGCGGTGCCGCGAGCGCTGATTACCCATATTCTGGAACAGCCCTTGCAGCTGACTGGTCATCTCTTCCATGCCGGGCGGGGCGACGATTTCCACACCCACGGACGGGCCTGTGAGCTCAATCTCGATCTCGGTATCGTCCAGCGCACCTTCGCGCAACTGCTTGCGAAAGCGCTGGCGCGCGGGACGGTCCTCGGGCTCGGGTTGCGGCTCATTGGCGAAACCGAAACTCGCGCTGCGCGCTGGCGGGATCAGGATATCGAGAATGCGGTCCTCCACCAGATCCTCGGCGCGCTGCCGCACCTTGTCCATCTCCTCGACGCGGATCATCTTCACCGCCGAGTCGACCAGGTCACGTACGATGGAATCGACGTCGCGGCCGACGTAGCCGACCTCAGTGAACTTGGTCACCTCCACCTTGATGAAGGGCGCACGCGCCAGTCTCGCCAGACGCCGGGCGATCTCGGTCTTGCCGACCCCGGTGGGGCCGATCATGAGAATGTTCTTTGGCGTTATCTCGGTGCGCAGGTTCTCGTCGGCAACATTGGCCCGGCGCCAGCGATTGCGCAGGGCGATAGCCACGGCCCGTTTTGCCGCCGCCTGGCCGACAATGTGCTTGTCCAGTTCCTGGACGATCTCACGCGGTGTCATTTCCGACATCGGTTCTCAGTACTCCAGTTCTTCGATGGTGTGTTCGCGGTTGGTGTAGATACAGATGTCCGCGGCGATCTCCAGACCTTTCTCCACGATCCCGCGGGCATCCAGTTCGGTGTTCTCCAGCAGCGCCCGCGCCGCCGCCTGGGCGTAGGGCCCGCCGGAACCAATGGCGATCAGGCCCTGTTCGGGCTCGATGACGTCACCATTGCCGGAGATGATGAGCGAGGCCGTCGGGTCAGCCACTGCCAGCAGGGCCTCCAGTCGCCGCAGGGCGCGATCCATGCGCCAGTCCTTGGCCAGTTCCACCGCCGCGCGCGTCAGATTGCCCTGGTGCTTTTCGAGCTTGCCCTCGAAGCGTTCGAACAGGGTAAAGGCGTCGGCGGTGCCGCCGGCGAAGCCGGCGATCACGTTGTCCTTGTACAGGCGCCGCACCTTGCGCGCGTTGCCCTTCATAATGGTGTTGCCCATGGTGACCTGGCCGTCACCCCCGATCACGACCCGGTTGCCGCGACGCACGGACAGAATGGTTGTGCCCCGGAATTGTTCCACGTACAAACTCCAAGTGGTTGAGAAATCGACATGGGGATGGTGCGGACAGATTTAAAGCACCGCCCGCCCTTTCGTCGCCCTGCCCTGCCGGGGCGATTCCGGGGACCAACCGCCATGCCCCGCAAACACCTGTTTTGCCCGGCAATTTCAGGCCAGGCGGGTTTCTTCCCCTTCGGAACGGGCGATGATCACCGCTCCACAGGAATCGCTGAAGACGTTGACCGAGGTCCGGCACATGTCCAGAACCCGGTCCACCACCAGGATCAGGCCTATTCCCTCCGCCGGCAGGCCAATGGCGCCGAGAATCACGACAATGGCCACCAGGCTCGCCGCCGGAATGCCGGCCACCCCGATGGAAGTCAACAGGGCGATCAACACGATGGTGAACTGGGTCGCCAGCCCCAGATGCAGACCATAGGCCTGGGCGATGAACATGGCGGCGACACACTCATAAAGGGCGGTACCGTCCATGTTGACGGTTGCCCCCAGGGGCAAAACGAAACTCGAGGTGCGGTTCGATACCCCGCCGCGATTTTCCACGCACTCCATGGTCAGCGGCAGGGTGGCGGACGAAGATGCGGTCGAAAACGCCGTCAGCAGGGCCGGTGCCATGGCCCGGTAGTGGCGCCAGGGACGCACACGGCCAACGAATCTCAGCAACAACGGCAGGCTGACGACGATGTGGGTTGCGAGGGCCAGCAGTACCGTGAGCATGAACAGCGCCAATGGCTCGAAGGCACTGAATCCGGTGGTGGCCACCACCTTTGCGACCAGGGCAAACACGCCGATGGGTGCGAATTTCATCACCCAGTCCGTGATATGCATCATGACCTCGAACATGCCCTGCCAGAAGTTCTGCATGGTCTCGACATAACGATCCTGGATGCGGGTCATGAAGAATCCGAACAGGATGCTGAAAAAGATCAGGCCCAGGAGCTGGCCGTTTGCGGCTGCGGCAATGACATTGGTTGGAACCATGCGCAGGAATACTTCCGCGATATCGCCAGCACCGTGCCCGCCGGTGTGTGCCATCACCTCACCTGCCTTCATGCTCAGACCCAGGAGGTGACGCGCGGGCTCGCCGTTGATGATGCCCGGGCGCAACACGTCGACGAACAGGAGTCCGGTGAGGATCGCAATCAGGCTGGTGGTGGCATAGTACGCGAGGGTCTTCAGGCCGAGCCGGCCGAAGGCGTCGGAACGGCTGGCACCGGCCATGCCGGTAACGATGGATGACACTACCAGGGGCACGATCAGCATTTTCAGGCCGTTGAGAAACAACGTGCCGATGAAGCTGTAGATGGAAATGACCGGAATCCCGAACAACTGAGCCTTGGGTCCGATCGCAAATCCCGCCAGGACAGCCAGACCCAGGGCAATCAGGATCTGCCAGTGAAGCTTTAGACGAATACGGCGCGACGCCACGGTCTCCTCCAGATCGACGCTCGGCTTTCTTTTTTGTACCGGCGCATTCAGTGAAAACCTAGTCTATCGCAGCCACCTCGCGAATGGCAGGTGGGCGCCGCCGGCTCGGGTCGCGAAAACGCGCATACCAGGCGCGATAACCGAAGAGCACCACCAGGATGCAACCGTAAAGCACCGGCTCACGGATATCGGATTTCACCAGCCAAAGGTAGTGCAGCACACCAAAGGTGGCGATGACATAGACCAGTCGATGCAGCTTCCGCCAGCGTGGGCCGCCCAGCCGCTTGACCATGGCATTGGTCGAGGTCAGAGCCAGCGGGATCATCATCAGGAGCGCGCTGAAGCCGACGGTAATATAGGGCCGCTTGGTCACGTCCTTGATGATATCGTGCCAGACGAAATTCTGATCCAGCCAGAGGTAAGTAGTGAAGTGAAGCAAGGCGTAGAAAAACGCGAACAGACCGAACATGCGGCGCAGGCGGATAAGCCAATGCATGCCGGTCAGACGCCGAAGCGGCGTGACCGAAAGCGTGATCATCAGAAAGCGCAAGGTCCAGTCACCGGTACGATGGGTGATGGCCTCTACGGGGTTTGCCCCCAGCTGGTCGTGGAAACCGTCCCACACGATCAGACTGATGGGAAGCAGCGCCAGCAGAAAAACCAGAAGCTTGATTGCGCGTAACAGGGATGGGCCGGGAACAGGGATCACGGTCAGAACAACTTCCTCAGATCCATCCCCTTGTACAGGTGCGCCACCTGTTCACCATAGCCATTGAACATGAGCGTCGGCCGCTTCGGCGTGAAGATCCCGTCGACACCGATACGGCGTTCACGGGCCTGACTCCAGCGGGGATGATCCACGTGCGGATTCACATTGGCGTAGAAGCCGTATTCATTTGGTGCAGCCATGCTCCTGGTCGTCGGCGGCTGTTTCTCCAGAAAACGAATCTTGACGATGGACTTGATGGACTTGAATCCATATTTCCACGGTACCACCAGGCGGATGGGCGCGCCGTTCTGGTTGGGCAACTCCTCTCCGTACAAGCCGACGGCCAGAATGGCGAGCGGATTGGTCGCCTCATCGATACGCAGACCCTCGATATAGGGCCAGTCCAGACCGGTACCCAGGAGTCCGCCGCGCTGTCCCGGCATCTGCTTTGGATCGTACAGGGTCACGAACTGAACGTATTTGGCCCGGGAAGTCGGACGCAGACGTTTGATGATACGTTGCAGGGGAATCCCGACCCAGGGGATAACCATGGACCAGGCCTCGACACAACGATGGCGATACACCCGCTCCCCGAGTTCATAGGGTCGGATGAAATCCTCCAGATGGTACACACGGGGATGTTCCACCTCGCCCTCCACCGCTACCGACCATGGGCTGGTCCTGAAATGTTTTGCATTGCGCGCCGGGTCGTCCTTGCTGGTACCGAATTCGTAGAAGTTGTTGTAGGTAGTAACGTCGAATTTCGGTGTCTTCTTTTCGTCCAGGGTGATGACCCCGGGCTTGAATTTCAGCGCCCGCGTGCCGGCATCGGCAGATCCCGGAACCAGCAGGCCGGACAAGGCGGTGCCGGCCGCGGCGGCGGTCATGCCTTTCAGGAACCGGCGCCGCTGCAGGTACAGCGACTTGTCGGTGATCTCGGAACTGGGAATATCGGCTGGACGCCTGATCAGAACCGGCATGAGGACTCCCCGGGTTGGTGTCGGTTTTTCCGCAAGTGTAGCAGTTCCGACTCCAGACCCGGGACGGAGTTCCTTCGGTTCAGTCGGCTGCGCCCTTGAGGGCAGCGATACGCTCGTCCAGCGGCGGGTGGGACATGAACAGGCGGGCAAAACCGCCGGCTACCTTGCCCGAAATACCGAATGCGGCCATCTGGTCCGGCAGGTGGGGTTTCTGCACATTCGCCTTGAGACGCTCCAGGGCGGCGATCATCTTGCCCCGCCCCGCCAGCCGGGCGCCACCGGCATCGGCCCGGAACTCGCGTCGGCGGCTGAACCACATCACGATCATGCTGGCCAGTACCGCAAGCACCAACTCGGCAACAATGGCCGTAATCCAGAAGGCGGGGCCGTGGCCTCGCTCGGTCTTGAACACGACCCGGTCAACCACGTGACCGATGACGCGGGAGAAGAAGATCACAAAGGTGTTTACCACCCCCTGGATCAGGGCCAGGGTAACCATGTCGCCGTTGGCAACGTGGGTAATCTCGTGGCCCAGGACGGCCTCGGCCTCATCCTCCGACAGGGTGCGCAACAATCCGCTGCTGACCGCCACCAGGGCGCGGCTGCGGCTCGGACCCGTGGCGAAAGCATTGATATCCGGCGAATCGTAAATGGCGACCTGGGGCATGGGGATTCCCGCGCGCTGTGCCTGGTGGCGCACGGTATTGACCAGCCACACCTCCGCCGGATGGGAAGGCCGCTCGATCACCTGGGCCCCGGTCAGTCGCTTCGCGGTCCAGCGCGAAATGCTCAGGGAAATCAGCGACCCGCCGAATCCGAAAACGGCGGCGAAAAGCAGCAGGCTGTTCAGATCAAGGTTGATGCCCTGGCGATCCAGGAATCCGGTAAAGCCGAACAGGCTGAGGGTGATACTCAGCACCATCAGGATCGCGATATTGGTTACCAGGAACAGAAAAATTCGCTTCATGAATCAGTCTCCACAGACGGAAATTCGCCCACATCTATGACAGCGCGGGGAAGGACGGGTTCACTGTCTTCATCCGCATGTGGGTGCAACGGCGGCGGAATTCAAATTGCGCCCAGGTATCATCCCGTTGAACTATATTCGGGGTAAGGGACCAAAACAACAAAGAACCCGGGGAACCACCGAGGGAGCGCGGACCCATGACCAAGACGGATTTTCTGGTGATCGGCAGTGGACCGGCGGGGCAGCATGCCGCGATTCAGGCGGCGAAGCTAGGCAAACAGTCGATCCTCGTCGAACGAAACAAGCGGATCGGTGGCGTCACGGTCCACACCGGTACCATCCCCAGCAAGACCCTGCGCGAGGCCATCCTCTATCTCACGGGCTGGCGCCAGCGCGGATTCTACGGCCGCGACTACCGAGTCAAGCGTTCCATTACCATCGACGACCTGGCACAACGCCTGGGTCTGACCATTCGCCACGAGATCGAGGTCATCGAGGACCAGCTACACCGAAATGGCATCAAGGTAGTACACGGAACCGCCCGATTTGTTGGCCCGAACACGATGGAGGTCGAGGACGGCGATCACAGCGAGACCATACAGGCTGACCGCATTCTCCTGGCGACCGGGACACAGCCGCGTCGTCCGGACGACATTCCCTTTGATGATGAGACAATCATCGACAGCGATTCCCTGCTGCGCATGAACCGTATCCCCCACTCGGCCATCGTCTTCGGGGCCGGGGTAATCGGGATGGAATACGCGTCCATGTTCAATGCCCTGGATGTGGAGATCACCCTGGTCAATGAGCACGAGGAAGTGCTCCCGTTCATCGATCGCGAAATCATGGGCGAGTTCATTCACCACCTGCGCGACCGGGGTATGCGTTTTCATCTCGGCGACAAACTGGACTCGGTACGGCGCGGCGACGATGGCCAGGTGATCGCAACCTTTGCCAGCGGCCGCTCCCTGTCTGCCGACGTATTCCTGTTCGCGGCCGGACGCATCGGCTGCACCTCGGCCCTGCATTTGGACAAGGCCGGGCTCGCGGCAAACGCCCGCCATCAGCTTGAGGTAAACAAGGACTTTCAGACAGCCGTGCCCCATATCTACGCCGCGGGTGACCTGATCGGTTTTCCCAGCCTGGCATCGACCTCCATCGAACAGGGGCGACTGGCGGCGCGCCACGCCTTCGACAAGCCGCACAATGCCCCGCCGGATCACTTTCCCTATGGAATCTACTCGGTGCCGGAAATCAGCATGATTGGCAAGACCGAACAGGAACTGGTGAAAGAAGGCATCGGCTTCGAGATCGGAACCGCGCGTTTGCGTGAGACCGCCCGCGGACAGATCGTTGGCCTGCGGGAGGGTCTGCTGAAGCTCATCATCGGTCTCGAAGACCACAAGATCCTCGGGGTCCACATCGTTGGCGAAGGTGCCACCGAGCTGATTCATATCGGCCAGGCGGTCATGATCCTGGGGGGCACGCTGGAGTACTTCGTCGACAATGCATTCAACTATCCGACCCTGGCCGAAACCTACAAGATCGCGGCCCTCGATGCCTGGAATCGCATAGGGTAACGGGCTCGGCTAACCGGCTTCGGACACCAGCAAGTCCTGTAGCTCGATCCGCAG
>JARRJV010000056.1 GCA_037388825.1 Acidiferrobacteraceae bacterium
GGCGCGGCGAGGCTGTCGCGGCTCAGCAGAATTACCTCGATCTCTTCAACGATCTCTTCCTGGCGCAAGCTGTTGCTGCGCCGGGTGAGTTCTGCGGTTTCCTCGTCCAGATGGCTCACGGCACCTTCGAGGTGGCGCACCCGGCGGCGGTTCTCGATCATCAGTGATTGATACAGGGCCGCGTGCAGGGCGGCGAAGACGTATTGCTCGGTCAGCTGCAGCACGAATTCAGCCGGTTCGAGAAGCAGGCGTGGAGCAAAGCCGGGTTGTGATTCCGGCTGCGCGAGCTCGCGGAAGGGCGGCAACAGTCTTTGCCGGATGATCCCGCTTTCCTCGCTCTCGTGGAAAACCAGGTACAGGGACGGGGCGCCGTGGTCGCTTTGCAGGCCGGTGAGGGTGTCGGTGATCTGGCCCAGTACGGCCGCGATTTCTTCCACCACGCTGGCGCCTTCCGTGTAGTGAACCACGCGCGCATCGTGTTCGAGCAGGGGCTGCAGCTTGCGGCCACAGACAATCAGGTGCGCATCCGGCTTCGACTCCGGGGAAACCTGTTCCGCAACAAACCGTCCCAGCGCCGCATTGAAGTCGCCACAGAAACCCCGTTCCGATCCGATCACGAGATAGACTTCGGCCTGATCCGTTAGCGCCGCATTGAAATCGCCACAGAAGCCCCGTTCCGATCCGATCACGAGATAGACCTCGGCCTGATCCGTTTTCGGGGCGGGCAGGGCATCGGGATGAAAGCTGAGGAAATCCGCGGCGACGGTTTCGATGTCGGTGACCACGGTGCGCTGGGCGGCGAGAAAGCGGTCGAGCTTGCGCGATTCCATGAAGGCCAGGGTCTTCATGGAGTTCATGATCTCGCGCACCTCGGCAAGACTGTGGCGGTGTTCCTCGAGTTCGCGTCGCTTCGTCATGGCGCAGCCGAGCCCGTGTCCTTTGGCGACGGCAACCAGCGTGTCACCGCATCCACCCATTGTTCGCGTGGATCGTCGATTCGCAGATCGCTGTTCGCTACCTGTTGCTGCAACTTGCCCAGAACCCCGGCGACCTGTTCCGGTTCGATGGAATCCAGGTGTCCGTCGTTGAATGCCACCATCCAGGCCATTTCAAACTCCACGGGCAGGGGAGTGAGGCGATCCTGTTTCAGGATCTGCTGCAGCAGGCGGCCGCGGTGGATGGCTGCCTCCATGCTTGCCTCCAGGCGCGCGCCGAAGCGGGTGAATACCTCCAGTTCCAGGAACTGCAGATAGTCCAGTTTCATGCGTCCGGCTTCTTCCTTGATACGCGGATGCTGCGCCTGGCCGCCGATGCGCGATACCGAGCGTCCAATGTCGATGGCGGGGCGGAAGCCGCCGGCAAAGCGCTCGCGGTCCAGGTACACCTGGCCGTCGGTGATGGAGATGAGGTTGGTCGGGATGTAGGCCGCAATCTCGCCCTGTTGGGTCTCGACGATGGGCAGGGCGGTCATGGTGCCGCCGCCGTGGCTGGCGTTGAGACAGGTGGCGCGTTCCAGCAGGCGCGCGTGCACCGAAAAGATGTCGCCGGGGTAGGCCTCGCGCCCGGGGGGCTGGCGCAGCAACAGCGACAACTCGCGATAGGTGCGTGCATGGGTGCTGAGGTCGTCGTACACCACCAGGGTATCGCGTCCCTGGAACATCCACTGTTCGGCCACCGCGCAACCGGCAAAGGGCGCGAGATACTGCAGCCCCGGCAGGCTGCTGGCCTCGGCCACGACCAGGGTGGTGTATTCGAGGGCGCCGTGTTCGCGCAGCAACTGCATCGTGTTGATGACGGTGGATCGCTTCTGTCCGATCAGGACGTAGACACAGCGCACGTCCTTGCCCTGCTGGTTGATCACGGTATCGATGGCGATGGAACTGCGCCCCAGGCCCTCGTCGCCGATGAGCAACTGGCGTTGCCCCTTGCCGATGGGGATCATGGTGTCGATGATCTTGATGCCGCTGTACAGCGGTTTGTTGACGAAGTCGCGGGCGATAATAGGTGGCGACTTGGTGTCGAGCGGGCGATAGGCCTCGTGCTCCGGCGCCTCCTGGCCGTCCAGGGGCAGCCCCAGGGGATCGATGACACGGCCCAACAGGGCATCGCCCACGGGGATACTGAGGGAGCGGCCGCCAAGATGGGCAACGGTGCCGGCGGTAAGGGCATCGGTCTGGTGCAGCAGCACTGCGCCGATGAGATCGCCGGTGAGATTGAAGACCGTGGCGCGACTGCCGTCCTCGAACGACAGGATGTCGTCCATGGCGGCGGACGGCAGGCCGGAGATCCAGGCGATACCATCGCCGACGGACACCACCTTGCCGCGTTCGGCGACCCGCAGCCCGGGCTCGTAACGGGCCAGCCATTCGGCCTGACGCGCCAGGGCGCCGCTTGGCCGGGCGCCATCAGTCATTGGCACCGATCTCCGTGTAGCCCTTCAGTTCGTCGGCGAGATTCGTGCCCAGTACCCACGCGCCGATGCCCAGACGCAACCCGGCCAGCAGCGAGGCATCCTGTTTGTAGGTCACGGGTGCCGAGATACCCGCACCCTTGGCCAGCGCCTGCTCCAGGCGCTTCCGTTGTTCGTCCGGGATGGGATGGACGCTGGTGGCCACGATTTCCTCCGGCTCCCGGGTCCAGCTCTCATGCAAGGCCTTGCGTCGTTCTTCGTCCAGGGCCGACAGGTCCTGGATCGCGATATCGATCAGGCGTGTCTCCAGATCCGGTCCGGCGGCCAGGGACAGCAGCCGGCTGGCGAAAGCCGAGGCCTGTTGCAGGGCGGTCTGTTCCACCTTGCGCTGTTCGTCCTGCAGGCGGCGGGTGTCGGCCGCACGGGCCTTCTCCCGTTCCTGTTCCAGGGTCGTTTGCAACTCGTCCAGGCGCTTGCGGCGCTCCGCTTCGAGTTCCTCATTCAGTTTGCTGCGGGCGGCCTCGCGTTCCTGCTGCCAGTCGGCATTGCGGTGTTCGTACTGTTCGCGCACTGTCTCGGCCTCGCGTTTGGTCTGCTCCGCGTCCGCGAGGCTCTTTTCCACCGCTTCGCGCCGTTTGGCGATGATGTTGAGCACCGGGCGATACAGGAAGCGGTGCAGGATCCACACCAGCACCAGGAAATTGATGGTTTCCAGGATGAAAGTCGTCCAGGTCAGTTCCACGTTCGTTCCTCGGTCACTTCGGCGAAGCAGTCCTGCGTTGTTGCTTCACTTCAGGTGCAGGTAGTCGATCAAAGGGTTGCGGAACAGGACGATGAGCACGATCACGAGCACGTAGATGGCCAGGGATTCGATCATCGCCAGGCCGATGAACAGCGTGCGCGTAATCGAACGTTCGGCCTCGGGCTGCCGCGCCAGTGCATCCAGTGCGCGGCTGATGGACCAGCCCATGGCGATCGCCGGTCCCAGGACGCCAATCGCGATGGCGATCAGTGCCAGGACCGTGGAGGAAGTGATGAACTGGGCTAACTCACTCATGAATCACTCCTTGGTTTGTGATTGTTGCCGGAGTTGTTGCGATTGCAGGCCGCCCGCGATGTAGATCAGGGCCAGCATGCCAAAGATATAGGCCTGCACCAGCGCCTCGATAATATGCAGCATGAGGATGGGGATGGGTACCAGGAAACCCGCGACCAGCAGGATCAGCAGGGCGGCCATCTCCAGGCTCATCATGTTGCCAAACAGGCGCACGGCCAGGGCGACGGTGCGCGAGATCTCGCTGATGATGTGGAACGGCAGCATCAGCGGACTCGGGGTCAGGTAGTGGTGCAGGTAACTCTTCAGGCCCTGGGTGCGGATGCCGAACCAGTGCACCGACAGGAACACGAGGACTGCCAGGGCCGAGGTCGCCGACAGGTCGCGCGTGGGTGAATGCAGGCCCGGGATGAGGCCGATGAGATTGGCGACGACGATGTACGTCCAGAGCGTGCCGATGAAGGGCATGAGTTGGCGCGTGTATTGCGGCGCGACGGCGCGGATCGCGTTCTCGATCATGGACACGGCGATCTCCAGCGAGGTCTGGATCATGCCGGGCTCACTGCGCAGATGTCGGGTGAGCAGCCAGGACAACCCGCCCAGCAGCACCATCACCAGCCAGGTGGTGACAACAGTTGAGGTCACCTGCAACCCGGCAATGGTGAACACGGTTTCTGCGCTGATGCCGTTGTGTTCCATGGTCTAGCGATCCCGGATGAAGAGATACACGTTCACGGCGCCGACGAAGACACCGAGCAGGATACAGGTCACCGTCCACTGCACGGAGTAGCCGGCGAAGTGCTTGTCGAGCCACAGCCCCAGGTAGGCCCCGACCACCACGGGCAGCACGAACAACAGGCCCAGCGTACCCATATATACGGTGTGCGCCAGCAGGGTCGGCCGGTCCTTCTCCGCCTGTTTCATGCGCGCGGCCTGGCGTTCAACTTTCTTGCGCAGGTTCCGGTCTTCGTCGACTTCGCTCATATCAATGTCCCGCACGGCCCAGTTCCCACATGCGACGCAGGATCTCTTCCTCCATCTGGCGCAGGCTTTTCTTCATGGTGTGCAGTTGTTCTTCTTCGGCCAGCAGTTCCCGCTGCATGGCCTCGCTGATGCGCGTGTAGTCCTCGTCCCGCAGGTAGTGGCGCGTGCTGAGGGTAAGAACGTCCTGATCGAAATACAGCACCGCCCGGGGCAGGGCAAGATACTGCCAGGGCCCGTCGCCGCAGCGATAGCGCGCCAGCCCCAGGGTCAGCACCGTGGCCATGCGTTCGTGGCCGGCACGGATGCCGAAGCTGCCGGAGTCGTCCTCGCCAACGAACACGGTGACATCGTCCACCGTTTCGCGATGGGTGGCGTCATGCAGCAACAGACGAAAGCCGCTCATTTCGCTCCCTCCATGGTTCCGCGCATGTAGCACGGCTCCTCACTGGTCTCGTCATGTTTGCCGGCGAGAAATGCCTCGCAGTCGTCCAGGGTGTCCTTGAGCGAGACCGAGATGCCGGCGATTCCGGTGTGGGCGGCCGTGACCCAGAACGGTTGGGTGAGATAGCGCTGCAGCTTGCGTGCGCGCATGACGATGCGCTGGTCCTTGGGGGAGAGTTCCTCCACGCCCAGCATGGTGATGATGTCTTCCAGTTCGTGATAGCGCGCCAGGTGTTCACGTACGCCCTCGGCGATGTCGTAGTGGCGCGCGCCCAGGGTATGGCGGTCCATGATCTTGCTCGCCGATTGCAGTGGATCCACCGCCGGGTAGATGCCCTTGCTGGCCTGGGCGCGGGACAGGATGACCGTGGTGTCGAGATGACTGAGGATGGCGTTCACCGCCGGGTCGCTCATGTCGTCCGCCGGTACGTACACCGCCTGCACCGATGTGATCGCTCCCTGTTCGGTGGACAGGATGCGGTCCTGCATTTCCGCCACCTCGGTGGTGAGTGTGGGTTGATAGCCTACCGTTGCCGGCATGCGCCCCAGCAGGCTGGATACCTCGCTGCCTGCCTGAACGAAACGAAAGACATTGTCCATGACGAACAGGACTTCCTTCTGCATGCGGTCGCGCAGGAACTCGGCGTAGCTCAGGGCCGACAGCCCGACGCGGAAACGCACGCCGGGAGATTCATCCATCTACCCGAAGACCATGGTGGTCTGGGGCATGACACCGGCGCGCTGCATTTCGTGCCACAGCTCGTGTCCTTCGCGGATGCGCTCGCCGACACCGGCGAATACAGAGACGCCTTCGTGGATGGTGGCGACGGCGTGCATGAACTCCATGATGAGCACGGTCTTGCCGACACCGGCGCCGCCGAACAGTCCGGTCTTGCCACCCTTTACGAAGGGGCACAGCAGATCAATGGCCTTGATGCCCGTCTCGAGCACGCCACCGGTGCCGATGGCCTCGTTCAAGGGCAGGGTCTGGCCGTGGATGTCACGGTATTCGTCGGTCTTGAGTGGCTCACCGCCATCCAGGGGCTCGCCAAAGGCGTTCAGCAGCCGACCGAGACAGTCGGTGGATACCGGGACCCGCAGCGGGGCGCCGGTGTCATATACGGGCATGCCCCGGCGCAGGCCGGTGGATCGGTGCAGGGTGATGGCGCGCAGGTGATGTTCATCCAGGTGCTGATGAACCTCAAACAGGTACTGTTCGTGGTCCAGGCGCGCGGAAAGGGCGCGGCGCAGGGGAGGGAGCTGTTCGCAGGAGATCAGTGCGACCGGGCCGTGTACGTCTTCGATATAGCCGATGGGTTCCACGTGATTCCTTGGTGCTTTTTGCGGTTGCCCGGTGCAAATATTAGGGAAATACCGTATCCGCTTGTTTAACGCTTATCAATGACGTTGGACGGCTCGCGAGGGGCCCGCAAGGGGGGCAGATGCGCGGCGGCCAATCGACCCGGGTATTGCGCTTTGGGGCGGCAGCAATTCTTTTTGCAGGGATAAGTGCAAAGAAACTGGTAAGAAAATGGAAAAATATGGTATATTTAACAATTAGTTGACGCGTTTTTAACGCGTCGGGGTTTACAATCCTGCCTCGATCCAACGCCATTCTTGGCGTCTTTTCAACGATCCGGATCCGGATTTTTCCCGACAGAGGGTTCGCGGCGGGGCCTTATCGGAGTGTCTTCAGTGCCAAAAAAACTAACCGCGGCCAGCTGTCCAGTATGGCTGTCCCGTGCTCTGCCGCCCGTGCGCTGGTGGCACCGGGTCACGAGACCCAACCTTCGAAGTGATCTGATTGCCGGGCTGACCGGCGCCATCGTTGTTCTCCCCCAGGGTGTGGCCTTCGCCACCATTGCCGGCATGCCGCCGCAGTACGGCCTGTATGCGGGCATGATCCCGGCCATCATCGCTGCCTTCTTTGGATCGTCCTGGCATCTGGTGTCGGGTCCGACCACCGCCGCCTCGGTGGTGCTGTTCTCCAGCCTCAGCGCCCTGGCGGAACCGACCAGTGCCGAGTATGTGCGGCTCGCCCTGACCCTGACCTTCATGGTCGGGATCGTGCAGCTGGTGCTGGGCTTCGCGCGCATGGGGGTGCTGGTCAATTTCATCTCCCATTCCGTGGTCATCGGTTTCACCGCCGGCGCCGCCATTCTTATTGCCAACAATCAGGTCAAGCATTTCCTCGGCATGGATCTGCCGCGCGGCGCGCACGTACACGAAACGATTTACAACGTGATCCAGAAGGCGGAACAGATCGACCCGTATGTGGTTGTCGTTGGCCTGGTCACGCTGTTTGCCGGGCTGATCATCAAACGGTTCTGGCCCAGGCTGCCGTACATGATCATCGCCATGTTGATCGGCAGCGTACTGGCGGTGGTCATGATGGCCACAAGCACGGAGGCGGCGCATGCGATCAAGACCGTCGGCGCCTTGCCCGCGACCCTGCCGCCCCTGTCGGCCCCCGACTTTTCTCTACAGACGATTCGCGAGCTCGCACCGGCGGCGGTGGCGGTCACCCTGTTCGCCTTGACCGAGGCGATCTCCATCGCCCGCTCCCTGGCCGCGCGCAGCGGACAGCACCTGGACGGGAACCAGGAGTTCATCGGCCAGGGCCTGTCGAACATGGTGGGCAGTTTCTTCTCCGGTTACGTCGCCACCGGTTCGTTCAACCGCAGCGGCGTCAACTTCAGCTCCGGTGCCAAGACCCCGCTGGCGGCGGCCTTTGCCGGTGCCATGCTCATAGGAATCGTGTTGCTGATCGCGCCGCTCGCGGCCTATCTGCCCAATGCGGCCATGGCCGGCATCCTGTTCCTGGTGGCCTGGGGGCTGATCGATTTTCACCATATTCGCAAGATCTTCCGGACCAGTCGTACGGAAACCGTAATCATGGCCGCGACCTTTGCCGCGACCCTGTTCCTCGAACTGGAATTCGCCATCTTCCTCGGTGTGCTCCTTTCGCTGGTGGTGTATCTCAGCCGCACCTCGCGCCCGCGCATCCTGACGCGCGTGCCCAACCCGGCAACGCAGACGCGCAAGTTCACCACCGATCCGGCCCTGCCGGAGTGTCCGCAGGTGAAGATCATCCGCATCGACGGCTCCATGTTCTTCGGGGCGGTCAATCATATTCAGGAGACCCTGCGTGGATTCGAGGAGCGGTCACCGGGGCAGAAGCATCTTGCCATCGTCGCTACAGGCATCAACTTCATTGACGTGGAGGGTGCCGAGTATCTCGCGCAGGAGGCGGAGAAGCGGCGCAAGGCGGGAGGGGGCCTGTATCTGATTCGAGTCAAGGAAGCCGTGTGCGAACCATTCAAGCGCGGTCACTACCTGGACCAGATCGGGGAAGAGAATATTTTTTCGTCCAAGACAGACGCAATATCGACCATCTTCAGCAAGGTCGATCCGGAGATCTGTCGCAACTGCAAGGCGCGCGTGTTCCTTGAATGCAAGCACGCGCCCGGTGCCGAAGCGAACGAATCCGGCAAGGCGCTGTCTGGACAGATGTCGGCTGCGACCTGAGCCCGTACGAGCAGGGCCGCAGCTTCCGGGTACACGTGCATGATGAAGGAGTCGGCCATGAAGATACTGATTATCGAAGACAACAAGGATCTTGCCGCCAATCTGGCGGAGTTCCTGGAAGGACAGGGGCATGTGATCGATGCCGCTGCCGACGGGCTTACGGGCCTGCACCTGGCCATCGTCGGCAAGTACGACGCGATCGTGCTTGACCTGATGCTGCCGGGGGTGGACGGTCTGGAAGTCTGTCGCCGTTTGCGCGAAGAGGCCCACGACACCACGCCGGTGCTGATGTTGACGGCGCGCGACGCGGTCGACGACAAGCTCGCGGGTTTCGCCACCGGGGCCGATGACTACATGATCAAGCCCTTCTCCCTGCGCGAGCTCAACGCCCGCCTGCGCGCCCTGTCGCGCCGCCGTGAGGGCATGACCGCGATCGATCGACTGGCCGTGGCGGACCTGGAGCTTGACCTCGGTACCTTCGAGGCCCACCGTTCGGGCAAGCGCGTGCCGCTGACGCCGATCGGGCTGAAGATCCTGGAGCTCCTGATGCGCGAATCCCCACGCGTGGTGCAACGTGCCAAGATCGAGGAGGTCGTGTGGGGCGATGCGCCGCCGGACAGCGAGTCCCTTCGTGCCCATGTACACAGTCTGCGTGGCGCCATCGACAAGCAGTTTACCAAGCCTTTGCTGCATACCGTGCGTGGCATCGGCTACCGCATGGTCGATCCGGATGCGCTTTCGACGTAGTCTCCGATTCCGCATCATCTTCTCCTACCTGGGTTTCGGCGCCGCCATCGGCGGCGTCCTGGCCCTGTTCCTCGCGATTTCCCTGTACGAACTTGAGGATCGGCTCGTATCCGAGCATGTCTCCGATGAGTTGCAGTATTTCGTCAAACTCGCGAACAACAACCCGAAGATCCATACCCTGAGGACCAAGAAACTCCTCGGCTATGTGTTCCGTCCCGGCGAACCCATGAACGGGCTCGAGTTTCTCGAGCAGATGAACAGCGGCGTGCACGACATCGACTACGGCAACCGCAAGTATGTTGTCGCCATGCAAAGGGAAAACGGGACCCGCTACTACATGTTGTACGACCAGACCGACGTCAAGGTGCGCGAGCACTTCCTGTCCGCGGTCCTGCTTGCCAGCATCGTGCTGGCGACCTTGTTCGCGATCTGGTTTGGCTGGTCGCTGTCCGATCGCCTGATCGCGCCCGTCATCCAGTTGGCGCGCCGGGTGGAAAGCCTTCCCCCCAGCGATGCGACCGAGGAAATGTTGGGTGAATACGCCAATGACGAGGTCGGTAGCCTGGCCGAGGCCTTCCGTTCCTATATCCAGCGCCTGGAGAGTTTCATTCAACGGGAGCGAACATTTACCGCCGACGCCAGCCATGAATTGCGAACCCCCTTGGCCGTGATCCAGGGTGCCGTGGAAGTCCTGCTGGCGCGAAGGGACCTGAGTCCGCAGGACCGCACGCGGCTGGAGCGCATCGAACGTGCCAGCAACGATATGAGCCAGAGCCTGGATGCCCTGTTGGTGCTGGCGCGCGAGCCGGGGGCGGGGGCCAGCGTTGAAGGTGAGACCGAGGTGGCCGAGGCGGTCCACGATGCCATCCAGAACAATCGCACCCACCTCGCGGAGGATGAGGTAGAAGTGAATGTGCAGGTGCTGGCGAACCCCATGGTGGCCGCGCCCGATACCATAGTTGGCATCCTGATCGGCAATCTGGTGCGCAATGCCTTTCGCTATACACCGCGCGGTAGTGTGACTATCACCCTGGGACCGGACAGCCTGACGATCCAGGATACCGGCATCGGCATCCGCAGCGAGGATCTTGAGCGGGTGTTCGAACGGGGTTTTCGCGCCGCCGACGCGCCGGGCAGCGGGTCCGGGGTTGGCCTGTCCCTGTGCAAGCGCATCTGTGATCATTTCCGTTGGGGCCTGGACATAACGAGCCAGCCGGGTGTGGGGACGCGCGTGGTGTGGACCTTCCCCTCAACGATCCGCGAGACTACTACCCAGTATGAGGTCGCGACGGCCGAGGTCTAGGCCG